>JBOHBD010000168.1:0-16244 GCA_050698195.1 Gaiellaceae bacterium | reverse complement strand
GATCGGGCTCTTCATCTTCACGGCCGTGGCGACCGTCGGGCCGGCGTCCGGAGGGTCCTACAACCCTGCGCGATCGCTCGACCCGGTGCTCTTGAACCAGGAGTGGGGCGACGTGTGGGTCTACCTCCTCGGGCCGCTCGCGGGGGGCGTCCTGGGCGGCGCGATCTGGTCGTACGTCGTCGGTCGCGCGGAACCTGCAGAGGCCGAGGCCTGAGCCGAATCGGATCTTCCCCACACACGAGAGAGCCCCGCCCAGCGGGGCTCTCGTCTTTCTAGCGGCCGCTCGCGGAGAAGTGTTGGTAGTCCTTGATCGACGTCCAGCGGCCGCCCCAGCCCCAGCCGATCGCGTCGAACGCTCGCACGAGCGTGCCGCCCTCGTACGCCATGCCCGCACGGCGCCGGGAGCGGTCGACGTAGGGGAGGCTCGCGCGGTGCGACGTCCGCCCACCCGAGACATACGGGTTCTCGATCGGGTTCACGTCGATCGCGCGGCCGTACGCGTGCTCGGACCATCGCCGAGTTCCCTCGACGAGACGGCAGTTGAACGCCGAGGTGTTGTCGGCTTCGATCGAGTCGAAGTCGCTGCCGCCGTAGGCGTCGACGGGGACCATTCGGCGAATCGGGACGCGCTGACGGTAAAGCTTCCGAAAGACGCTCACGAGGTCGCGGGCGACGTCCACGTGAACGATCAGGCGCCCGGTTCGGGGCCTCCCGTCGAAACGCCGGTACGACAGCTGGAGGAGCCGGAGGTCACGGAGCGGTACGGGACAGCCGGGCCGCCAGGACACCCCGGTCATCCGCTTCGCCTGCGCCGCGTCGATGCGCGAGATCGTCCCGCGGAAGCCTTTCTTCCCAGGCGACGACGGCGCGGCGCCGAGCGTGGATGCGAGGGCGAGCGCGGCGAGAACGAGCGCCGCTGCGAGTCGAGCGAATCCCACGAGTCGGGGCGGGCAGATTCGAACTGCCGGCCTCCTGTCCCCAAAACAGGCGCTCTAGCCAGGCTGAGCTACGCCCCGTGGTCGACAGTGTAGGGCGATAGCCTGCCGTCGATGGTCGAGGCCCCGTTCGTGCCCCTAGAGGAGGGGCGTCGTCCAGACGACCGCCGCAGCCTCGGCTACCTCCTGATCGCGATCGCCGCCACGCTCTTCGCCGTCAACGGGACGGTCTCGAAGGTGGTGCTCGGCTCGGGGCTCGACTCGCTCCAGCTGGCGCAGATCCGCGCCTCCGGGGCCGCCGCGGGCCTCCTGCTCTTCCTCGTCCTCTTCGCACGCGCTCGCCTGCGCGTCGGCCGGCGCGAGCTCCTCTTCCTCGTCGCGTTCGGCATCATCGGGGTCGCCCTCGTCCAGTGGCTCTACTTCGTCGCGATCGAGAACCTCCCGGTCGGCATCGCGCTTCTGATCCAGTTCCTCGCGCCGCTCTTCGTCGCGCTGTTCGCCCGCTTCGTCTACCACGAGGGGATCCGGCGGCGGATCTGGGCCGCGCTCGTCCTCTGTGTCCTCGGCCTCGCGGTCGTCGTCGAGATCTGGGGCGGGATCGCGTTCAGCACGATCGGGATCACCGCCGCCCTGGTCGCGTCGTTCGCGCTCACCGCGTACATGCTGATGGCCGAGTGGGAGCGCAAGCACCGCGATCCCGTCTCGCTCTCGTTCTACGGCTTCCTCTTCGCTGCGCTCTTCTGGGCCGTCGTACAGCCGATCTGGCAGTTCCCGTGGGGGGTCCTCGGCGACACCGTCTCGCTGCAGGGGAACCTCGAGGAGCACACGGCCCCCGTCTGGCTCCTCGTCGGGTTCGTCGTCGTGGTCGGCACGATGATCACCTTCTCGCTCCTCACCGGCGCGCTTCGCCACATCTCCGCCACGCGCGCGTCGATCGTCGCCACGCTCGAGCCCGTGATCGCGACGGTCGTCGCGTGGCTCTGGCTCGGGGAGACGTTCGGGACCCCCCAGCTCGTCGGCGGCGCCGTCGTCCTCACGGGCATCCTGCTCGCGCAGACGGCACGCTGACGACGAGGCCGGCGCCGACGGGTCCCGAGCAGCGCGAGCGGTACCCTGTCCGGGATGGTCGAGCGCGTCCTTCTCGCCTCTCCGCGCGGCTACTGCGCCGGGGTCGAGCGCGCCGTCGAGACGGTCGAGCAGGCACTCGACCACTACGGCGCGCCGGTCTACGTGCGCAAGCAGATCGTCCACAACATCCACGTCGTGCGCGACCTCGAGGCTCGCGGAGCGATCTTCGTCGACGAGGAGACCGAGGTTCCCGCAGGCGCGACCGTCGTGTACTCGGCGCACGGAGTCGCACCCACCGTCTACGAGAACTCCACCCGACTCGGCCACAACGTCATCGACGCAACGTGTCCCCTCGTGACGAAGGTGCACGTCCAGGCGCGGCGGTACGCCGACGAGGGCTACACGATCGTGCTCATCGGCCACGCTGGGCACGAGGAGGTCGTCGGGACGACCGGCGAGGCACCCGAGGCGACGATCCTCGTGCAGACGGTCGCCGAAGCCGAGGCTCTCGAGCTCTCCGCCGACACGAAGCTCGCCTACGTCACGCAGACGACGCTCTCGGTCGACGAGACAGGAGAGATCATCAAGGTCCTGCGGCGGCGCTTCCCAGACATCCGCGCGCCGCGCAAGGAGGACATCTGCTACGCGACGTCCAATCGCCAATGGGCGGTGAAGGAGATGCTTCCCGAGATCGACCTCCTGCTCGTGATCGGCTCCGCGAACTCCTCGAACTCGAACCGGCTCGTCGAGACCGCTCACGCGAGCGGCGTGCCTGCGCACCTGATCGACGACGAGACCGAGATCGACGAGGCCTGGCTCGCCGACTGCCGGACGGTCGGGATCACGTCCGGAGCCTCGGCTCCCGAGAAGCTCGTCGACCGCGTCTGCGACTGGTTCCGGGCGGGAGGTGTGACGGACATCCAGGCCTACCGCCTCGTGGACGAGGACGTGACCTTCCGCCTCCCAGTCGAGCTCCGCCGCGAGCTCGAGCTGGCCGCGCAGAGCTCGTGATCCGCCGGCTGCTCGCAGCCGAAGCGATCGCGCTGGTCGCGCTCGGCGGTGTCGCAGGCTGGTTCGTCGGACGCGAGACGGAGGACGCGGTCACGACCGTCGAGACGACGACGGTCACGGAGACGACGACGCAGACACCTCCCGAGACCGGGCTTCCGGCGCCGGTGCAGGAGACGCACGCCGCTCTGCTTGCCGCAGCCGAGAGCGGCGACTACGAGGAGCTGCGCTCACTGATCCCCGCGACGGGCTTCGAGTACACGTTCGGCGGCCCCGTCGAGGGCGGGCCGATCGCCTACTGGCAGGAGATCGAGCGCTCGACCGTCGAGCGTCCGATCGCGAGCCTCGCGGCAGTGCTGAAGATGCCGTACACGCTCTCTCGCGGCATCTACGTGTGGCCGTTCGCGTACGACGTCGCCGACGCCGGCGATCTCACGGCGCACGAGCGTGAGCTCCTGACACCCCTCGGAGCGCTCGACACGCTCTTCGTCCCCGGCACCGGCTATCTCGGCTGGCGCGGCGGTATCGAGCCGGACGGCACCTGGGTCTTCTTCGTCGCCGGCGACTAGGAGGGCTTAGCGAAACGCTGTAGCGGCTTGTCCATGCGGTTTGACCGTAGCGGCTGCGGGCGCGTACCCCAGAGCAGCGGCATCCTTACCCAAAGCTCTCCGCACTCGCGATCAGATCCTCAGGCGAGACATCGGGTTTTGGCCCTACGCGACTCGGGTCAGCAGCCGCGATCCGCATGGCCTGGAAGAGATCCTCTTCGAGTTGCGTCGCCGTTGGGCGGGGGGCGATGTCGCGCTCGACCTCAAACAGGGCACTGATCTCGATCAGGGCAATCTCCAGGCCCTCCGACCGCGCGCGGGCGGCTTCCTCGTAGGCACCCCCGCGTAAAGCTGAACGCGAGAATGTACCCCTTGTGCTTTCCGGCCCTCCGTATCGCGGTTTCAAAGTTGTCCACGACGTTCCGGCCGACGTGGTCGCTCTGCTTCACCTGTATGGGGAGCTTCTCCAGGAATGAGTATCCGTCGATGCCGAGGTCGCCGACCTTGCGTGGGCTGTGGCTTCCGTATACGCGCTTGATTACGAAGTTCTGGAATTCATGAGGATCGAGATCCCATAGATCCTCGACTCGTTGTATTCCTCCCACGACCTCGACTTTCGCTCCGAGTTTGCTGAGCCGCTGAACGATGATGTCCACCGCGGTTGGGCTAATGTCGATACCGATCCACTTCCTCTTCATCTTGTGCGCGACCGTAACCGTCGTTCCGCAGCCGCAGAATGGATCAAGGACGACATCACCGCGGTTGCTGCTAGCGGCAATCACGCGCTCCAAGAGGGCCTCAGGCTTTTGCGTCGGATACCCGAGCCGCTCTGCCGCCTTTGGGCCAATAGGCGGAACATCGGTCCAGATGTCTTGTACGGCCGGGGGCTGTGTCTCCGATAGGTAGACCTTGAGTCCGTCCTTCCGCGGCAGCCCGTCGCGGCGCAGCAGGATTCTGCCCTCGGCGTAGAGACGCTCGAGTTCCTCCAAAGGCAGCCCCCAGTGTCTGTCCCGTCCTGGATGTACGCCACGCCAGACGAACGACCGGCCCGGTGAGTAGTCCGGCGCGGTCAGGTTCTCGGCGCGGAACGGGCCACCCTCATCGCGGTACTTGTAGCGAGCGAGCTGCGCCTCGGAGTGAGTGCCCGGAATCCGATTGAACGTCCGCTTCGCGCCTTTGGAGTAGAAGAGAAGCCTGTCCTGAACGCGCCCGTAGCGCCGCGGGTCGTTGTGAGCAGTCGTTCGCTTCCAGGCGATCTCATTAAGAAACCGGCGTGGGCCGAATACCTCATCGAGCATCACTTTCAGGTAGTGGCTTGCGTTCGGGTCGCAGTGAAGGTAGAGCGAACCCGTCGGCTTCAAGATGCGATGCATTTCGATGATTCGTTCGCGCATCCAGCCAACGTAGTGGCTGATACCACCCTTCCAACGGTCTTTGAATGAGCGAATCTCGGACTCGTCTCCCCAAATGACCTCGTACTTACGGTTGGAGAAAAAGGGCGGGTCGAGATACAGCAGGTCGATGCAGTCTGATGGAAACTCGCGAAGCCTAGCGAGGTTCTCGTCGCGATAAATGACGCCGGTCTTTGGGCCTTTGCCGTCCGACGGGGTCACTAAAATCGGTCCCCTGAATTCGTAAAGAAGAGGCCCCCGCGAAGTTGGAGCTTCCGAGGGCCAGACCAAACGAGAGGAACCCTCGCTTGGCAGGTTTCACCGTAACACGGCGCTCGGGTGCCGAGCAGATCGCAGCGATACTCTCCTCGCCCGGAGTTGCCGCTCTTTGCGAAGAACTCGACGCGCTTCGGCGGACGGGTCGCAAAGGGTACGGCGTGCGCGCACTCGTCGGCGCGTGCCTGGTGAAGGCCCTCTACGCGATCCCGACCTGGACGCGGACAGCCACGCTGATCGCGGAGCACGCTGCGCTTCGGAGCGCACTCGACGAGGCTCCCTCGGTGTATGCCTGCTACCGCTTCGCCACGAAGCTCCGAACCCATAAAGCGCCTATCGACGCGTGTCTCGCTCGCATCGCCGACAGCCTTCGCGGGCAGATGCCCGAATACGGGCAGGACATCGCGGCTGACGCCTCCGACCTTCCGGCCTTCGCCAACGGTCAGAGGTTCCTCAGCAAGGGCGGCCGGAAGCGCGAGCGCTTCTCTGACCCAGATGCCTCGTGGGGCCATCGCTCCGCTGTCTCGACTCGCAAAGGCGGCGGGTTCTATGGGTACAAGCTCAGCGCGGCTGTCTGCTCGCGCACCGGACTTCCGGTCGCTTGGCGCGTTGAGACGGCACGCGCCCATGAGTCGAGCCTTGCCGACGATCTCTTTCAGCGCGTCCGCACGAGAGTCGCTCCCGAGACCGTCGCGCTCGACAAGGGCTGCGACGTTGGCCCGGTCTACGAAGCGTGCGAGCGGATCGGCGCTGCTCCGATCATCCCCCTCCGCCAGACGACCGCCGTCAAGCGTGGCGACCACCTGGCCCGGACCTGCGAGCACGGCCGCTGGACATTTGCGGGAGCCGACTTCAAGCGCGGCGCTACCAAGTGGCGCTGCCCCACGGGCGAGTGCTCGCCCAAGTCCCGCTGGATCAGCGCTTCCCGACTTCACCCGCTCGTGCCCCGCGAGACGAAGCGGTGGCGCGATCTCTACCGCGGCCGCGCGGCCGTTGAGCGCGAGTTTGGACGCCTGAAGCACGAGTACGGATTGGCTCCGATCCGCGTGCGTGGACTCGCCCGCGTCCAGCTTCACGCGGACTTGACCATGCTCGCGCGACTGTCTCAGGCGCTCGCCCGAGCACGGGCCGTACCCCTCGCGGCTTAGGCCGCGCCCCTCTGGAAGTGCCGGGGCGAAAAGCGCCTGCTCGCATCCAGTTTTCCGGTCCAGGGGCTGACTCTGAACGCCTAGTCTCGCTGGGTCAAGTCCGGTTCCGGCTACCCAAACGGGGGACCAAGCGAAACTACGGCCCGATGGGCCGTTTCGCTAGTCATTTCGCTCTACCCTCCTAAAGCTCTGGATCACGCCTTCGCGATCGCGAGCTCGGAGCCGTCGGCATCAACGGACAGGGCGAGCGTGTCGCGTGCGATCCAGTCCGCGTGGGGAAGCAGGTCGGCGGCCGCCTCTGGGAGCGTGAGCCGGATGCGGTCGGTCAGCTCGAGGCCGGCTTCCTTGCGCATGGTGTTTACCTTGTGGATCAGGTCGTAGACGCGGCCCTCGCGCTCGAGCTCGTCGTCGAGCCGGGAGTCGAGCGCGACCGTCACGCCGTCGGCCGCTGCGACCGACCAGCCGTCCTTCCCACGCCGCTCGACGAGGACCTCGTCCGGTGAGAGCTCCTGCCCCGACGCGCGGAAGCCGCCACCCGGCAGCTCCTCGAACTCGCCCGCTTCGAGCGCGGCGCGCACGGAAGCGAGCTCTTTTCCGAGCTTCGGCCCGAGCACCCGGAGGTTCGGCTTGACGCGAAGCTCGCTCGCGTCGACGGCGCCGAAGGTGACCTCCTTCACACGGAGCTCCTCGGCGATCTCGCCCGAGTGCTTCTCCGCGAGGGCGGCCCCCTCGACGACGAGCGCCCGGAGCGGCTGTCGGAGGTTGACGCCCGCCGCGGAGCGCGCCTGGCGGCCGAGCTCGACGACGCGTCGCAGCTCCGCAACCTCGGCGAGAAGCGGCGAGTCCGGCTCGGGCACGTCCGGCCAACCGGCGAGGTGTACCGACGCCGGCGCCTCCTCGACCGGTGATGTCAAAGCGCGCCAGAGGTGGTCGGTCAGGAACGGCATCACCGGCGAGACGACGCGGAGTCCCTGGACGAGGGCGTACCAGAGCGTTCGAAACGCGACGTCGTCCCCGTCCCAGAAGCGTCGGCGCGACCTGCGGATGTACCAGTTCGACAGATCCTCGACGAAGGCTTCGAAGGCGCGGACGACGTTCACCGTCAGATATCGCTCGTACGAGTCCGTCGTCTCGCGAACGAGCTCGTTCGTGCGGGCGACGAGCCAGCGGTCGAGCGGCTCGAGGTCCGATGTCGGGCCCCTCTCGAGGTCGGTCCACGTCGGCCGCCAGCTCTCGATGTTCGCGTAGTCGACGAGGAACCGCGCGGAGTTCCAGAGAGTGAGGAGGCGGCGCCGGATCTCGTGCGCGGGGCCGTACCCGAAGAGCAGGTTCTGGCTGGGCGGCTGCGAGGTGTACTGCCAGCGCATCACGTCGGCCCCCATCTGCGACAGCGCCTCGTTCACCTCGATCGCGTTTCCCCACGAGCGGTGCATCTCGCGACCCGTCTCGTCGAGGAGCTTCTCGTAGGTGAGCACGCGGCGGTACGGCGACCGCCCTATCAGCGTCACCGACATGAAGGAGATCGCGTAGAACCAGAGCCGGATCTGCTCCCGCATCTCGGAGACCCAGTCGGCCGGGAACCACTGCTCCCAGTAGGCGTGGTCGGGCAGGTCGGCCTTCGTCAGCCCTCTCCCCGCGCCGGTCGCGTAGCCCTCGTGGACGAGCTCCGGGTTCTGCCACCCGAGCGTCGAGAGCGGAACGATGCCCGCGTCGAGCCAGGCGTCGCCGACCTCCGGGACACGACGCACCTCACCTCCACAGCCCGAGCACGCGATCGGGACGTCGTCGATCCAGGGGCGGTGGAGCTCCTGGAGCTGGTCGAGCCCGCCGAGCGCGCGCTCTTCGAGCTCCTGGCGGGAGCCGATGACGGTGAGCGTGTCGCACTCGTCGCACGGGTAGAAGGGGAGCGGGAGGCCGAAGTAGCGCTTGCGCGAGATGTTCCAGTCGCCCATGTTGCGCAGCCAGTCGTCCATCCGCTTCGAGTAGAAGGCGGGCGTCCATTCCACCGTCGCGTTCGCGTCGAGCATCGGCTGCCGGATCTCCTCCGCCGAGATGAACCAGTCGTCGACGACGCGGAAGACGAGCGGCGTGCCACAGCGCCAGCACGTGGGATAGCGGTGGACGATACGCCCGGCCCCGAGCAGGAGCCCGCGGCGCTCGAGATCCTCGATGACGGGCCGTTCGACCTCGTCCGTCGAGAGCCCGTCGAAGCCGAAGCCCGCAAGCATACGCCCCGCCTCGTCGAGCGGCGCGAGCACGGGCAGGTCGTGAACGCGCGAGAGCTCGAAGTCCTCCGAGCCTGCGCCGGGCGCGATGTGGACGATGCCCGTGCCCTCGGTGAGAGACACGTCGCCCCACGGGACGACTCGGTGCACGACGCCTTCCTGGGCAGGGACGTGGTCGAACGGGCCCTCGTACTCCAGGCCGACGAGCTCGGACCCGAGCGCGGTCTTCACGGCCTTCGCGTCGGGATCTCGCTCGCGCGCGACCCAGGCGCCGTCGTCACGGAGGACGTACTCCGCCTCGGGATTCACCGCCGCCGCGACGTTGGCCGGCAGCGTCCACGGCGTCGTCGTCCAGATCGCGAGCGACTCTCCCTCGCGGCCCACGAGCGGGAGGCGGACGGTCAGCGAGGGATGGTCGAGCTCCCGGTACTCGCCCGAGAAGACCTCGTGCTGCGAGATGGAGGTGCCGCAGCGCGGGCACCAGACGGTCGACCGGTGCCCCTGGTACAGCCACCCGCGCTCGTGCACGGCCTTCAGGAAGTGCCAGATGTACTCGATGTTCGTGTCCGTGAACGTGTAGTAGTCCCGGTCCCAGTCCATCCACATGCCGAGGCGCATCGACTGCTCGGTGATCACCTCGGAGAAGCGGGCGACGCGCTCGCGGCAGCGTGCGGCGAACTCGGCGAGCCCGTACTCCTCGATCTCGCGCTTGGAGTTGAGTCCGAGCGCCCTCTCGACCTCGACCTCGACCCAGAGCCCCTGACAGTCGAAGCCGTTCTGGTAGCGCTGGTCGAAGCCGCGCAACGCCTTGTAGCGCTGGAAGACGTCCTTGAGCGTCCGCCCCCACGCGTGGTGGACGCCCATCGGGTTGTTGGCCGTGATCGGGCCGTCCACGAAGCTGAAGCGGGGGCCGCCCCGGTTCTTCTCCCAGAGCTTCTCGAACGTCCGCTCGCTCTCCCAGAGTTCGAGGAGCGCGCGCTCGAGCGCGTCGTGGTCGGGCTTGTCCGGAAGCGGTGAGAAGATGCGCGCCACCTCGGTCAGTGTAAGAGTTCGGCGTCGCGGGAAGACTTTCCGCGCGCCCGCCGTTAGCCTCTAAGCATTCCTTATACGACGTAGAAAGGATCGGAACGAATCAGATGGCAATCGACGTGACAGAGGCGACGTTCGAGCAGGAAGTGCTGCAGAGCGATACGGCCGTGCTCGTGGACTTCTGGGCGGAGTGGTGTGGGCCATGCCACGCCGTCTCGCCCGTGCTGGAGAAGATCGCCGAGGAGCGGAAGGACGAGCTCAAGCTCGTCAAGGTGAACATCGACCAGGAGCAGGAGCTCTCGCAGCGCTACGGCGTCATGTCGATCCCGACCATGATCCTGTTCAAGGACGGCGCGCCTGCCGCCGCCGCCGTCGGAGCCCAGCCGAAGTCGGCGCTCGAGCGCTCGCTCGGTCTCGCGGCTTAACGCTCGAGCCTTCGATCTCTCCGGCGGGCCTTCCGTCGGGAGGAGTATCCTGGTAAGAAGGTATTTGCAGGAAGTTTTCGAGGCTTCCCCCTCCCCTCCCCTACCGAAGGGCCGGACTCCGGCCCTTCGGCCTTCTCAGGGGGAGAGGGTGGACAGGAACCGTGCGACCCAGCGGAATGCGCACTGGTCGGGAGGAGGAGGAGCAGCGCGAGGAAACCAGCGGAGCTCGGAGACGTCGTCGGCCGCCGAGGGCTCACCCGAGACGATGCTCGCCTCCCATACGAGATTGAGGACGCTCACGGCCTGCGGGCCGTGGCCGTACGTGTCGGTGAAGGCCCCGAGGAACTCACGCGGCTCGACCGCGAGCCCCGTCTCCTCGAGCAGCTCGCGTCGGAGACCGTCGAGCGGAAGCTCGTCCTCCTCGAGGAATCCGCCCAGCACGTCCCAGAGACCGGCGTCCGGCTCGTGGGCGCGGCGGGCGAGGAGCACGTTCTCCGCGTCGTCGGTGACGAGCGCCGAGACGGCGGGCGCGGAGTGCGCGTAGTAGGCCGATCCGCAGGAGGAGCAGCCGGCCCGCGTGCCGTCGCTCGAGAGCTCGGCGCCGCAGCGCGGGCAGAATCGCCAGCCGGCAAGCGCGATCATCGGGGTACCGTACTGGCGTGTCGCCCAGGCACGTCCCGGCCAGCGTGACCGAGCTCGCCCGCGTCGGGCTGCTCGCCAACCTCCCCGGCGAGACGCTCGCGAGACTCGCCGACCGCATGCGCCGCGAGGAGGTCGGGGCAGGCACCGTGATCGTTCGCGAAGGCGACCCGGGCGATCGCTTCTACGTGCTCCTCTCGGGCGTCGCGGCGGTGTCCCAGCAGTCGCTCGGAGAGCGGCGCGTCCTGCGTGCCGGCGAGTTCTTCGGCGAGGTCGCGCTCACGATGCACGTCCCGAGAACGGCGACGGTGACCGCGATGACCCCCTGCGTCGTCGCGAGCTGCGACGCCGCGACGTTCGACGAGCTCCTGCGCCCGCTCTTCGCCGACGACGGCCACTGACGGGTCCGACCCCGGACGAGATCAGACCCGTGCGAGCTCGTCGAGGACCGCGTCCGACAGCGCCGGCCAGACGACCTTCGCCCAGTCTCCGAACTCGCGGTCGGTCAGGACGGCGCAGGCCACCCCGCGTTCCGGATCGATCCAGAGGAAGGTTCCCGAGCCGCCGAAGTGGCCGAACGCGCTCGGGGAGGCACGCGCGCCCATCCACGACGGGGGCCGCGTGTTGAGCTGGACGCCCAGTCCCCAGTCGAGCGGGTCGAACCGACCGTGGTCGGGCAGCACGCCGCGAAGGCCCGGAAACTGGACGCTCGCCATCTCGTCGCGCGTCTCGGGAGCGACGAGCCTGGGCGTCAGCAGCTCCTTGCCGAGCGCGAGCACGTCCTCGAGGGACGCGTGCATGCCGGACCCCGGATCGCCCGTCGGGTCGAGCCCGATCGCGAGCGGCTCGCAGACCCCGGCGCGGACGTAGTCGGCAAAAGGCATCTCGGACCGAGCTTCGAGGTGCGCCGCGAGCACGCGGAAGCCTTCGTTCGCGTAGATCCGCCGACGTCCCGGGCGAGCGATCGGCTCCCGACCCTCGAAGGGGAGGCCGGACGCATGTGCGAGGAGGTGCCGCACGGTCGACCCGGGTGGGCCCACGGGCTCGTCGAGATCGACGACTCCCTCCTCCGCGGCGACGAGCAGCGCCAGGGCCGCGACGGGTTTCGAGACCGACGCCAGGCGGACGGCTCTGCGCGTGTCGCCACGCGTCCTGACCGAACCGTCCCGGGCGACTCCTGCGGCGGCGAAGGCGACCGGCCAGGTCTCGATCTGGCGGAGCGCCTGCACGCCGCGCGATACTAGCCGCCTCATGGAGCGCCGCCCGATCTCGGGGCACTCGCCGTACGAGCCGATCGTCGGCTTCTCCCGCGCTGTCGTGGTCGGCGATCACGTCTACGTCGCCGGCACGGCTCCCATTCCCGCCGACGGCACGGCGCCGCCCGAGGGCGCCTACGAGCAGGCGCGCCTGTGCCTCGAGATCATCGGTCGTGCGCTCGAGCAGGCGGGCGCCCGCTTCGAGCACGTCGTTCGCACGCGCGTCTACGTCACCGATCCCGCCCACTTCGAGGAGGTCGGCAGAGCCCACGGCGAGGTCTTCGGCAACGTGCGCCCCGCGAACACCACCGTCGTCACGGCGCTCCTCGACCCCGCCTGGAAGGTCGAGATCGAGGTCGACGCGGTGCTTCCGTGAGCGGCACGAAGAAGGTCCTTCCGCAGTCGATCACCGGGAAGGGAGCGGTCCACACCGGGAGCGTCCTCGACCACGCCTTCGGCAAGAGCGACCTGTACACGCTCGGCGTCGAGGAGGAGTACCAGCTCCTCGACGGGCGCACGCTCGACCTCGTACAGCACATCGAGACGATGCTCGACGCCGTCAGCGGCCACGAGCTCGAGGAGCGGATCAACCCCGAGCTGATGCAGTCGGTGATCGAGATCACGACACCGGTGTGCAGGACGGCGGGAGACATCATGCGCGAGCTCACGAAGCTCCGCGCATACGTGACGGAGGTCGCGCGCGACAAGGGGCTGCGGGTCGGGTCGGCCGGGACGCACCCGTTCAGCCTCTTCGAGCGCCAGCGGATCACGGCGAAGGACCGGTATCGGGCGCTGATCGACCAGATGCAGTACATCGCGCGGCGCGAGCTCATCTTCGGCATGCACGTGCACGTGGCGGTCGACGATCCGGAGAAGGCGATCAAGGTCGTCAGCGGGCTCCTTCCGCACATCGGGCCGTTGCTCGCGCTGTCCGCGAGCTCGCCCTTCTGGCGGGGCGAGCCGACCGGGCTCGCATCGAGCCGGCAGATGGTCTTCTCCGCGTTTCCGCGCTCCGGCCCCCCACCCCGCTTCCGCGACTACGCGGACTACGCGGAGGTCGTCGGCCAGCTCGAGAGGTCCGGCTGCATCGACGACTACACGAGCATCTGGTGGGACATCCGCCTCCACCCCCGCCTGGGCACCGTCGAGGTTCGGATCTGCGACGCGGTGACCCGCCTCGAGGACGCCGTTGCGATCGCGGCGTACTGCCAGGCCCTCGTCAAGCTTCTCTCGGAGCGCTACGACGGTGGCGAGGAGATCCCCTCGTACCACCGGATCCTGACGAGCGAGAACAAGTGGCTCGCCGCGCGGTACGGGCTCGAGGCGCCGGTGATGGATCTCGGGTCCGGGCGCCGCAACCGAGTCCCGATCGCGCGCGTCGTCCGCCGGACGGTCGCGGAGCTCGAGCCGCACGCGCGCGAGCTCGGATCGGAGCGCGAGCTCGAGGGCGTGCGCGAGATCCTGAGCCGCGGCTCGAGCGCCGACCGTCAGCTCAGGACCTACAACGCGAGCCGCGACATCGTGGAGGTCGCCCGCGAGATCGCGGACGCGACCGAGGCGCTGCCCGTGTCCGCCTAGCTCGTCCCTCGCTCGACCTTCCACGACCCCGTGTCGATCGTGGCGAGCGTGCCGCGGCGGAGCCGAACCGACAGCGCCTCGCTCGGCTCGTCGAGCTTCAGACGAAGCGCCCACTGGGCGTCGTAGCCCAGGCGGAGCGGAAGGTCGATGCAGAACGCCTCCCGGCGCGCGGTGTCGAGCGCGTGCACGAACGGCTCGTCCTGCCGGCGTGCGTAGAGCGTGTACGCCCACCGGCCGTCGGCGCTCGAGGCGCGCGTGACGGGCTCGCCGCCCATCTCCTCCTCGCCTTCGAGCCGGTCGACGATCGCGCCGCGAAGGATGCCGGTGGGGACGTCGAACGTGCGGACGCGGTAGACGGGGTTCCTGCCCGCCGAGACGTGCTCGGTGAGGTAGAGCGTCGACCCGTCGGGCGCGATCGCGTCGAACGACCACGAGCCGTCGAGCACGATCAGCCGTCGGAGGCCGAGCGTGCTCGCGCTCAGCACGACGAATCGCGTCGTGCCGGGACCGCCCGGCGGAGGGCCGTAGGACGCGAGGACGAGCCGCGTGCCGTCGCCGGAGAGACCGCCGGCCGTCCCGTCGTACGCGACGAGCGGCACCCCGTACGACCCCCGTAGAGCCCTGCTTCGCAGGACACGTCCGTCGCGGACGCGCAGGGCGGCCACCGCCGTGAACCTCGGCGTGTCGAGGGTGACGTAGCGGACGTCGCCCGACCGGGCGAGCACGCCGTCCCAGCCATGGACGAGGCCGGGCGAGAACGGCGAGCCGTTCGCGCCCGCCCCGCCGGCGGTCGCGGCGGCGGCGACGGCGAGCGCGGCAACGAGCGGTGCGATCGCGGTCTTCATGGTGGATCCTCCTTCAGCGCGCGTGGACGATGCATACGTCGTGGGCCGCCCGGGCGACCTTTCGCACGGCGCGGACGCGTCCGTTCCAGGTGAGAACGCTGACCGTCCCGACGCCGAGCGAGGGCGTGACGAGGCTGCCCCAGTCGAATGCGAGGTTGTAGGAGCCGACGGGCACTCGAGCCTCTCGGACGCGCTCTCCATCCAGGCGGTGCCGGTGCACGGTGCCGTCGTCGCCGTTCGCGACGAATGCCTTGTCGCGAGCAAACGCGACGTGCTGTGGAGGCGAACCGGCTGCGAGGACGCGTGCGGGTCGGCGCTCGCCCCGATAGAGGGCGATGCGCCGCTCGGAGCCGGACGTCACCCAGACCGTGCGCCCATCGGGAGCGAAGACGACGTCGTGCGCGAGGAACGGCGGCGCAAACGTGCGGACGAGGCGCGGCCGCCGTGGGTCGGTGAGGTCGAGCACGGCCACGCGGGCAGCTGCGGTGCCGAGCGCCGTCCAGAGGGTGCGGCCGTCGCGGCTCACCGTCACGTGCCGCGCGGGGCCCGGAACGCGTGTCCGCCAGATCACCTTCGCCTTCTCGGGGTCGAGCACGACGATCTCCTCGCGCGCGGAATCGGTCATGAAGGCGAGCGGTCGTGTGGGATGGACCGCCGTGTAGCGGGGAGCGTCGAACGCGTCGAGCTCCTCACGTAGGCCGAGCGGCCCGACGGCGAGCACGGAGACGACGCCGCTCGCCGTGTGCGCGACGATGGCGGTCAGACCGTGGACGCTCTCGATGCTCCGCGGTCCCGGCGCCGTCCGCAGGCGCGAGACGACCTCCGCGGAGGCGAGGTCGAAGACGACGACGTGGCTCTCCTCGTCAGCCGTGACGAGCGCGGTCGGAGAGACGCCGCCGCCGAGCGCGGCCGCGACCGCCCGCGGGTCGAGTGCGAGAGAGAGCGAACCGGCCGCGGCAGCGGCGAGGAGCTCGCGCCTGTCCATACCCGTCCTACGTCCCGACTCCCGCGAGAGGTCCACGGACCTCGAAGCCCGCTCGACACGTATCTCGGGCATGGACCTCCAGGCCAGGTTCCGCCGTAGTCTGGGCACGGGATGCGCACCGCTCGGGACGAGCGCGCCCACGTGCGCGGGGCGCAGCGGGGATCGGTCTCCGACCTCGAGGCCCTCTTCCGCACCCACTGGCCACGCTCCTACCGGGCTGCGTACCTCGTCACGCACGATGCGGCCGCCGCGGAGGACATCGCGCAGGAGTCGTTTCTCGCGGCGCTCCGCGCTCTCGACACGTTCGACCGACGGCGGCCGTTCGGGCCCTGGCTCCATCGCATCGTCGTCAACCGCGCGATCGACTGGACCCGCGCGCGGCGCCTGCGCTTCGAGGTGGAGCTCTCGGACTCGCTGCAGGCGCCCGAGCCGAGCCGCCCGCCGAGAGACGACGTCCTGGCGGCGCTCGCGCGCCTCGCTCCCGAGCATCGGGCGGTCGTCGTGATGCGCTACCTGCTCGAGTACACCCCGGGTGAGATCGCGGACGCGCTCGGGCTCCCCCGCGGCACCGTCAACTCACGTCTTCGCCGCGGGCTCGACTCACTGGCGGAGGAGCTGTGAGGGACGAGCTCGAGCGGGTCGAGATCCCCGGCGAGGAAGGCGCTCGCGAACGTGCGTGGGCTGTGCTCGAGGCCGGGTTCGCCGCGCGCCAGCCGACGTCTCGACCTTCCCGCTGGCCCCGCATCGCGGTCGTGGCGGTCGCGCTGACCGCGCTTCTGGCCGCGGCACTGTCTCCGCCCGGCCGCGCCGTCATCGACGAGATCCGCGAGGTCGTCGGCGTGCAGCGGGCGCAGCCCGCGCTCTTCTCGCTTCCCGCACCCGGGAAGG
>JBOHBD010000167.1:0-5471 GCA_050698195.1 Gaiellaceae bacterium | reverse complement strand
GGCCGCGAGCGCGTCGAGGCTGCAGCGGCTTTCGCCCGCGGACGGGTCGCCGCGGCGAGCGGGGGCGAGGACGCGGCGCGGCTGCTTCAGGACGCGGTGAACGGATTCGCCGAGCTCGGGCTTCGGTTGGAGGCTGCGCGTGCTCGCCTCGTGCTCGCTCAGGTTCTCGCGGCCGGATCACGCCAGCTCGCGATCGACGCTGCGCGGCAAGCCCACAACCAACTGGAGGCACTGGGCGCGACCCGGGAGGCCGACGTCGCCTCGGCGCTCATGCGGTCGCTCGGCGCGAAGGGACGCTCGGGCCCGAAGGGCGTCGGTCTTCTCAGTCGGAGGGAGCAGGAGGTCCTGCGATTGCTCGCCGAGGGGCTCTCGAACCGCGAGATCGCCGGACGGCTCTTCATCAGCCCGAAGACGGCGGAGCATCACGTGAGCCGGATCTACGCGAAGCTCGGCCTGAAGTCACGCGCCGAAGCCGTGGCGTACGCGGTTCGGTTCCTGGGCTCCGACTAGCGCACGTCTTCGCAGGACGCGCTCTGCTCGAACGCGGACCTGATCTCGCCGTCGACGTCCGCGCCGTCGATCGCGTCGAACGCCTGCTCGACCGCCGCGAACATCGTGGACACGGAAGACGCAATCGCGGTTCCTGCGGAGGCGATCCCGGCGATCCCGGAGACGTCCTCGACCTCCTGCTCGATCTCGGCCTTCTCCGCCTCGACCGTGTCGGCGAGCGCGTCGAGAGCGTCCTCCACCTCCTGGCCCGACTCCGTGTCGGGGCCGCCGAGCGCTCGTACCTCCTCCACGAATGCGTCGGTGGCGTCGCTCGCCTCCTGCGCGGCGTCCTCGAGCGCGTCCGTCGAGAACGAGGAGACGTCCGTGAGCTCGTTCCCGATGCGCTCGAGCTCGTCGGTCCACGAGGTGGTGGCGGTGCACAACGCATCCGCCCACTCCTCGGTTGCCGACACGTCCGGTTCGTCGTCTCCGCCGCAGCCGGCCGCGACGAGCGCGAGGGCCGATAGGAGGAGGCAGAGACCGAGAAGCGCGTTCCGACTCACGAGACGGAGGCTACCCGCTGTGCGCCGAGCCCTCCTAGTCATGCGCGGCGCCGTCGCCACAGTCCGTAGAGGAGAAGCGTCCCGGCGACGGTGAAGACGAGCTCGACGGCGCGGCGCCCGTGCAGGTGCGACTCGCCGCTCGCCCGCTCGCGCATGTGGACAGGTATCTCTGCGACCCGCAACCCCGCCTCACGCAGGCGAAGGAGGGATTCGACCTCGGGAGAGCCGCTCTCGTAGGGCTTGGCGAGGATCGGCATCGCCCGGCCGTTGACCACGTACATCCCGCTCGTGGCGTCGTGGAACGGTCGGCCGAGCACGGCCCCCATCGCCCGGCGCAAGATGGCGGTCCCGAAGCGTCGCGCGGAGGAGGCCTCGTACCGGGAGGCCTCGTACCCGTCTCCTATCGCGAATCGCGAGCCCACCGCGACGTCGCACGCGCCGGCCTGCACGAGCTCGAGCAGGCGTCGTAGCTCCTCCACGGGATGCTGGCCGTCCGCGTCAACACGGCCCGCGTAGGCGTAGCCGTGCTCGTGGGCGTAGCGATAGCCGGCGGCGACGCCCTCGCGAAGGCCGCGGTGCTCTCCGAAGGAGATCACGGCTGCCCCGCCTGCGCGCGCCACCTCGGCGGTCCGGTCCGTCGAGCCATCGTCCACGACGACGACGTCGGTACCGGGCAGCTCCTCCGCGAGCTCGTCCAGGACCGTCAGCAGGCTCTCCTCCTCGTTCAAGGCCGGGATGAAGACCACCGTCGCACCCATCGCTAGATCACGTTGTGCTCGGGTCGCGGTGCCTCGAGCGCGAACCGCTCCGCCGAGAGCGGCGAGACGTCGACGAAGGGCTCGCGGCCCAGGTAGAGATCGCGGACGATCTCGCCGACCGCCGGAGCCTGCATGAAGCCGTGCCCCGAGAAACCCGTCGCGTAGAGGAACCGGTCGACGGCGGGGCTCTCGCCGACGAGGCCGTTGTAGTCGGGAGAGACCTCGTAGTACCCCTTCCATCCGTGTGCGATCCCCATCTCGAGGAACGCCGGTGCACGCCGCGCGGCAACTTCGGTGACGTGCTCGAGCCAAGCGGGGTCGGTCGGCGCGTCGAAGCCGGGGCGCTGGTTCCGGTCGGCCATGCCGATGAGGAGGCCGGGGCCCTCGCGGTGGAAGTAGAAGCCCGTCGTGAAGTCGACGGTGAGGGGGATCTGCTTCGGGAGACCGTCGACCGGTGCTGTCGTCACGACCTCCCGGAAGACCGGCTCCACGCGGAGGTCGACTCCCGCCGTGCGCGCGAGCGCAGGGGACCAGACGCCCGCTGCACAGACGACCGCGCGTGTCTCGACGATCCCGTCGTCCGTGGCCACGCTCCTGACACTCCCGCCGTCGGTCTCGACAGCGGTGGCCGTGCACCCGGTGACCACGGTCGCGCCGTGCGCGCGAGCGCCGGCCGCGTACCCCTGCGCGACGGCCTCGGGGCTGGCATGCCCGTCGAGCGGGCAGTACGTCGCCGCCAGCACGCCCTCGAGACCGGCGAGCGGCGAGAGAGCCGACGCCTCCGCGGGCTCCACGAGACGGCTCGGGACTCCGAGGCCGTTCTGCACGGCCACGCTCTGCTCGAAGGCGGCGACGTCCTCGGGGCGGTCGAGGAGGAACAGGTAGCCCACCTGGCGGAAGTCGATCTCCCCTCCGGGGCGCTCCGCGAAGTGTGAGAAGGCCTCGACGCTGCGGAGCCCGATCGCGATGTTCAGCGGGTCCGAGAACTGGGTTCTGACGCCCCCTGCGGCCCTGCTCGTCGATCCGGAGGACAGCGCGTCGCGCTCGAGCAGGCAGACGTCGACTCCCGCCTCTGCCAGGTGGAAGGCGATGCTGGTACCGATCGCGCCGCCACCGACCACGACCACGTCTGCGCGCACGGGGAGCGTGCTCATAGGCCGGCCTTCGAGAAGGAGGGGGCTCGCAGGGGAGACATGGTTCCTCGCGCGCACGCGGGCCTGGGGCCAGCGTTGCTCATCGGCGAACGAGGTTCCGGAGGAAGAAGAGGAGATTCGCCGGACGCTCGGCGAGCCGGCGCATGAGGTACGGATACCAGTCCGGGCCGTACGGTGCCGCCACGAGCACCTTGTACCCAGCCGAGGCGACGCGGCGTTGCAGGGCGGGACGCACGCCGTAGAGCATCTGGAGCTCGAAGCGGTCGCGACCGATGCCCTCCTGCGCCGCGAACGCCTGCACGCGGCGGATGATGCCCTCGTCGTGGGTCGCGACGGCGACGTACGCGCCGCCTCTGAGCGCGCGTTCGACGAGACGGACGTAGGCCGAGTCGACGTCCTTCTTCGCCGGATACGCGACGTCCGCCGGCTCCAGGTACGCGCCCTTCACCACGCGGAGGTTGGGATGCAGGGGCAGCAGCCGTTCGAGGTCGCCGGGCGACCGGTGGAGGTACGACTGCAGCACGACGCCCACGTTCTCGTGTCCAGTCGAGCGCAGGCGCTCGTAGATTCGAAGCGTCGGGTCGACGTAGGCGGATTCCTCCATGTCGAGGCGGATGAACACGCCGACACGCCAAGCGTGGGTCACGAGTCGCTCGAGATTCGCGTACGCCGTCTCCTCGTCGAACGAGAGTCCGAGGTGCGTGAGCTTGAGTGCGACGTTTGCCAGCAGCCCCTCCGCCACGATCCGGTCGAGGACGATCTCGTACTCGGCGACCGCCGCCGCGGCGCCCTGCGCGGTGGGGATCGACTCGCCGAGCAGCGTCGTGTTCGTGTGGAACCCCTCGTCGTTCAGCCTTCGGAGGACGGCCACGCAGTCGTCGAGCGTCTCTCCCGCGACGAAGCGCGCGGCGCCGGATCGCATCCCGTAGCGATCCACGATCCCGCGGAGGCGCCGACTGTCCGCCAAACGGAGGATCACGGCTCGCGGAAGGGCGGAGAGCGCTGGTGCGACGCCGGCCACTAGCGACCCGCCACGGTCAGTTCAGGGACGGGTCGAGCGGCATGAGGGCGAGGACGCCGAACGGCCCTCCCTTTCGCCGGAGGACGCCGCTCCAGAGCTCGCCCGGCTCGATCGTGAAGACATCCTCGGCGAGCGCCGGCTCGACGATCCACGAGCCCTCCTCGAGCTCCCCGTCGAGCTGACCCGGCCCCCAGCCGGCATACCCGGCGAACACGCGCGCCCGTCTGAGCTCCCCGATCTCCGCGGGCTCCGTCTCGGACGGGAGGAACCCGACGGAGTCGACCACCAGAGACCCGGCACGGTCCGGCTCGACGAAGTCGGCGAGCACGACGATCGCCGAGGGCTGCACCGGGCCTCCGACGTGCACCGGCTCCAGGCCGTCGACGATGGTCGTGAGCTCGGGCACCGCTTCGTCCACGGTCGTCTCGGACGCCCGGTTCAACACCACGCCGAGCGCCCCCTCCGGCGAGTGCTCGCCGACGAGGACGACCGTGCGGTGAAAGTTGGGGTCGAGGAGCCCCGGACCGGCGATCAGGAGCTGTCCCTTGAGCGACTGCACGGGCATATCATCGTCTCATGGAAGGCGTGTCCCGCGAGATCCGCCTCGTCGCCCGCCCGCAGGGGTTCCCGGACGAAGATCTCTTCGAGATCGCAGAGACGGCGATTCCCGATCCTGGCGAAGGACAGCTCCTGGTCCGGAACGCCTACTTCTCCGTCGACCCGTACATGCGGCCGCGCATGAACGACGTCCGCTCGTACGTCGCTCCGTTCACGCTCGGGGAGGCGATGACCGGCGGGGCGGTGGGCCGCGTCGAGACATCTCGCCATCCGGGATACGCCGAGGGGGACTGGGTGCTGCACGGGCTCGGCTGGCGCGAGTGGGCACTCTCGGACGGCTCCGGCATGCGCAAGATCGATCCCGCCGGCGCACCCGTCTCCGTGTCGCTCGGCGTGCTCGGAATGCCAGGCTTCACCGCGTACTACGGGCTCTTCGAGCTCGGCAGGCCGCAGGAAGGGGAGACCGTGTTCGTCTCCGGTGCCGCCGGCGCCGTCGGGAGCGCGGCCGGTCAGATGGCGAAGATCGCAGAGTGCCGCGTCCTGGGCTGCGCGGGGTCGCCCGAGAAGATCGCCTGGCTTCGCGAGCTCGGCTTCGACCACGCCTTCGACTATCGCGCGCGCTCGGCGCGCGAAGCCCTCGCCGAGGCGGCGCCCGAAGGCATCGACATCTACTTCGACAACGTCGGAGGCGACACGCTCGAGGCCGCGATCGGTGCGCTCAAGGTCTACGGGCGCGTCGTCGCGTGCGGATCGATCTCCCGCTACAACGACGTCGAGCTGGCTGCAGGCCCGAGGAACATGTTCATGGTCGTGACGAAGCGGCTTCGCATCCAGGGGTACATCATCAGCGACCACTACGACCGGTTTCCGGAGTTCCTGGGCCGGGCGCAGGAGTGGGTTCGCGAGGGGCGTCTCCGCTATCAGGAGA
>JBOHBD010000166.1:0-2503 GCA_050698195.1 Gaiellaceae bacterium | reverse complement strand
AGCGGGAAGCGCGCGAGGTAGGCGTCGATGTACGCCTGGGCCTCCTCCTTCGGGATGTCCAGGTTCTCCGAGAGGCCGAAGGCGGAGATCCCGTAGACGATCCCGAAGTTGATCATCTTCGCGACGTTCCGCTCGGCCTTCGTCAGCTTCGCCGGATCCTTGCCGAGAACCTCGGCGGCCGTGGCCGTGTGGATGTCCTCGCCGCGGAGGAACGCCTCCCGCAGCTTGGGCTCGCCCGAGACGTGAGCGAGGATGCGAAGCTCGATCTGGGAGTAGTCGGCCGAGAGGAGGCGATGTCCGGCCTCGGCGACGAAGGCGGAGCGGATCTCGCGGCCGAGCTCCGTCCGGATCGGGATCGCCTGCAGATTCGGGTTCGATGTCGAGAGCCGCCCTGTGGCGGCGACGTGCTGGTTGATCGTCGTGTGAAGGCGCCCGTCCTCGCCGATGAGCGCGGGAAGCGGTCCGAGGTACGTGTTCACGAGCTTCGTCAGCTCGCGCCACTCCTCGACCACCGGGACGATCTCGTGGTCGGCGCGGATCGCACGCAGAACCTTGCCGTCCGTCGAGTAGCCCGTCTTCCCCTTACGACCCGGAGTCAGCTCGAGCTTCTCGAACAGGATGCGTCCCAGCTGCTGCGGGGAGCCGATCACGAACTCCTCCCCTGCGAGCTCGTACGCCCGCGCCTCGAGCTCCTCGACCCGGTCCGAGAGGCGCGCCGTGATCTCGCCCATCCGGTACGTGTCGATGCGGACGCCCGCGTCCTCCATGGCGGCGAGCACGCTCGAGAGCGGCAGCTCGATCTCGTCGTAGAGCCGCTCGAGACCGCGCTCCCGCACTCGCTCGCGCAGCAGGGGAGCGAGTCGGCGCGCCGCCTCCGCGTGCCGGACGAGCGCTGCGGTCTCGTCCTCGGTCGGCGGCTCCGGCTCGAGCTCGAGGCCGTTCTCCGCGGCGAGGTCGTCGAGGAGGTACTCCGCGCGGCCGGGGTCGATCAGGTAGGCGGCGAGGAGCGTGTCGTCGGCGGCGTCGACGCGCATCGACTTCGCGTCGTGCACGGCGAGCGCGACGCCCTGCCCTTGTAACAACTTGCAACTTGCGCGGGTCGCGACCACGACCTCGTCGCCAGTGGCGACGGCCACACGCTCGCCGTGCGCCGCGAGGCCGGCGGGCCCCCGCAGCTCCGGAAGCTCGCCCTCGCGCCACGGGACGGCCTGCGCCTCCGCCTTCGGGCGCTCCGCTGCAGGCAGGGCCTCGTCCAGCGTGTCGACCCGGCCGAGGAGGGCCCGGAACTCGAACCGGCGGAAGATCTCCTTCAAGCGAGAGCGATCCGGCGGCCGCGAGACGACGTCCTCGAGATCGATGTCGAGCTCGAGGTCCCGGCGCATCGTCGCGAGCACCTTCGACGCACGCGCCTGCTCGACGTGCTCGGCGATCGACCGCGAGCGGGCCGGCGACAGCTCACCCGCGTGCTCGATCACGCCCTCCACGGAGCCGTACTGCGCCACGAGCTGGCCCGCGGTCTTGTCTCCGATCCCGGGGATGCCGGGAATGTTGTCGCTCGTGTCCCCCTTGAGCCCGATGAAGTCCGGCACCTGGTCGGGGCGAACGCCGTAGCGGAGCTCGACCCGCTCGGGCGTGTACACGTGGACGTCCGCCACGCCGCGCGGGGTCATCATCAGGCAGACGTTCTCGGAGACGAGCTGGAAGGCGTCGCGGTCGGTGGACACGACGCAGGTCTTGATCCCGGCCCCGTCCGCGCGCGTCGCGAGCGTCGCGATGACGTCGTCCGCTTCCCAGCCCTCGAACTCGAGGTTCCGGTAGCCGAAGGCCTCGACGATCGGCCGGAAGTGCGGGAACTGCTCGCGCAGGAGATCGGGCATCGGGCGCCGCTCGGACTTGTACTCGGCGGAGATCTCCGTCCGGTGCACGGGCCTCGTGTCCCACGCCACGGCGACGCCGCGAGGCGTGTAGTCGGAGAGGAGCTTGAAGAGCATGTTCGTGAAGCCGAGGAGCGCATTCGTCGGCTGACCGTCGGTCGTCTGGAGCTCCTCCGGGAGGGCGAAGAAGGCACGGTAGGCGAGGTTGTTCCCGTCGACGAGGACGAGCTCGGACTCCCGCGCGGGCCCGTCGTCGAGCTGAAGCTCTTCGCCCGTCAGGGTCTTCGGCATGCCTCCACTCTACGTCGGGCGCAAGACCGGAATCCGCTCGCACGGATTCCGGTCGCGCGAAGTCCCCGAAGCCGTCCGCTTCGCGGCCGCTGTGCTCTCTGTCACATCGACGCCGAGCGACACATCCTTGCGCTGCGGTGAACCGTGCGGCGCGGGTGGTTGGATAGCAACGTGCGCCGCGTTCCGCTGCTCTCGGGGTCGCGTATCCAGCTAGTCCCCGCCGGGGAGACGGACCTCGTGCTCTATCCGCCTCCTCCGCCCGAGCAGGTCGTCGACGTGGAAGCGGCGGTCCGTGACGCTCTGCGCTTCCCGCTCTCCGGCCCGCCACTCGACTCGGT
>JBOHBD010000165.1:0-2816 GCA_050698195.1 Gaiellaceae bacterium | reverse complement strand
GCCGAAGCCGGTCTGCACCTCGTCGGCGACGAGGACGATTCCGTGCTCGTCGCAGAGCCGGCGCAGCCCTTCGACGAACGCGGGAGGGGCCGGGACGAAGCCGCCCTCGCCCAGCAGCGGCTCGAAGACGATCGCCGCGACGTCGGCGGCCGCGACGTGCGTCGAGAACATCCGCTCGAGCGCGGCCAGAGCCGCTTCCGGGCCCGGACCGCGGTAGGCGTTCGGGTACGGAGCGCGGTAGACCTCGGGGGCGAACGGCCCCAGGCCGGTCTTGTAGGGATGCGTCCGCGACGTCATCGTCAGGGCGAGCAGCGTGCGCCCGTGGAACGCGCCCTCGAACGCGATGACGGCCTGGCGCCCGGTGTGCAGCCGTGCGAGCTTGACCGCGTTCTCGATCGCCTCGGTACCCGCGTTGAAGAACGCGGCACGCGTCCCGCCGGTGATCGGGAGGAGAGCGCCGAGCCGCTCCGCCAGCTCGACGTAGAGCTCGTACGCGACGACGGTGAAGTCGGTGTGGACGAAGCGCTCCGCCTGCTCCACGATCGCCTGCACGACCTTCGGATGGCCGTGGCCGACGTTCATCACCCCGACGCCGCCGACGAAGTCGATGAACGTGTTGCCGTCGACGTCGGTGATCGTGGACCCCCGCGCTTCCGCGGCGACGACCGGTGCGTGCACGACGAGCGGCCTGGCGACGGCTAATGCCTCGCGTGCGAGGATCTCGCGGGAACGAGGGCCCGGGACCTCGGTCCGGAGCTCGATCACCCGGGTCGCCGCCACGCACGGAGCCTACCCGGCCGTCCGTACGGCGAACGTGCATCCTCCGTTCCGATGGACATCCAGGACCTCGACGCCGACCCCTTCGCCGCCCTGCGCGACTGGCTCAGCGAGGCCGAGCGTGCCGTGCCTCGAGCGGATGCGATGACACTGGCGACCGCAGCCGCGGGTGGTCACCCCTCGGCGCGGGTGGTGCTGCTTCGTGGTCTCGACGAGCGCGGGCTCTTGTTCTTCACGAACCGCACGTCGCGCAAGGGCCGGGAGCTGCTCGAGAACCCGAGCGCCGCGCTCGTCTTCCACTGGCCGGAGCTGGGACGGCAGGTCCGGGTCGAAGGGACCGTGGAGGACGCGGGTCGCGAGACGTCGGAGACGTACTGGGAGACGCGACCGCGAGGCAGCAGGATCGCCGCCTGGGTGTCTCCCCAATCCGAGCCGCTCCAGGGTCGTGAGGAGCTCGACGCTCGCTACGCGGAGGTCGAGGCGCGCTTCGGCGACGGCCCGGTGCCGCTACCGGACTTCTGGGGCGGGTACCTCGTCGTTCCGAAGACGTTCGAGTTCTGGTCGCACCGGGAGAACCGCCTCCACGACCGGATCCGCTACACGCGGACGCCGTCGGGCTGGAGCCGTGACCGGCTCGCGCCCTAGGAGGGTGGGGTCAGCGTTCCTTCCGTGTAGACACCGGACGCGTTCCAGAGCAGGTAGCCCTTGGAGCCGGCGACGCGGGCGGAGTAGATCTGCGCACGCACCTCGTCCTTGCCGTAGGGCGTCGTGAAGCTGAAGTCCTGTACCCACGGAAGGAGGAGCACGTCCCGACCGCGAAGCGCACGCTGGAAGCGCTTGAGCGCCCGCGCGACGGTTGCGCCGGGAGCCGCGCTCGGGTCCGCGAGCCCGAGCTCCCCTGCGCCGAACAGGGACGGGTAGGTCATCGCGTAGAGGGCATGGAGGTAGGGAGCCATGCGCCGCGGAATCTGACCGACTCCCATGTCGCGCATCGCGGAGAGTCCGAAGACGGCGGCCGAGACGCGGACGCCCTGCGGCTCCAGGCGGCGGGCCGCGTATCGCAGGAAGGCTGGAGCCACGTCGTTCATGCGAAGACCGGCTCGATGCGAGTAGACGGCGGAGTCGACGTCCCCGTCCGAGGGGAACCGCACGTAGTCGAACATGATCTCGTCGAACCCGCCCCTCGCCGCAGCTTCGGCGACGTCGACGTTGTAGTCCCAGACCCGGCGGTCGTAGGGGTTCGCCCAGCCGAGCCCGGCCGAGTCCTCCCAGACCGAGCCGTCGCTCCTGCGGACGGCCAGCTCCGGCCGCGCGTGGGCCAGCACCGGGTCCTCGAAGACGACGATCCGGCCGATCAGGTAGAGACCGCGGTCGTGGACGAGCCGCGCGGCAGCACCCGCCTTGTAGAAGTTGCGAGTCGCGCCGATGGCCTTCGCGAGCCGCGGTGCGCCCACGGTGAATCCCACCTCTCCGTTCTCGTCCTTGACGTCCAGCTCGATCGCAGTCAAGCCTTCGCGCTCGAGATCGACGTACTCCTCGAGCTTGCCGGGGAGCGAGGCGAGCGCCATCGTCACGTGCACGCCCCGGATCTCGACCGGGAGTGGCCTCGGGCCGTTCGTCACGACCGCGGCCGTGGCAGCCGTCGGGGAGGCATCGTCGGCGCCGCGGCCGACGAACTGGGCTCCGAGCCCCAGCAGCGCGACCGCGACGAGCAGCGCTCCGATCAGGATTCCGCGCTGAAGGCGTTTTCTCCGCCGCGCCGACCGCCGCCGTTCACGGAACCGCTCGTTCGGGTCGATGGGTGGATACAGCATCGACACCGGGCACGGACCTTACCGCAGTTGCCACGGCTCGCAATCATCGTGCGCTCGACTTCGTAACAACTTGTTACAAGCGCTCGGCTCGTAGAATCGCCGCGTGGTCCTCTCCGACCGAACGATCCGCCGGCTGATCGCGGAGGAACGCATCCGAATCGAGCCCTATTCGCCGGATCTGATGCAGCCCTCGAGCGTGGACGTGCGCGTCGACCGCTACTTCCG
>JBOHBD010000164.1:0-3416 GCA_050698195.1 Gaiellaceae bacterium | reverse complement strand
GGCGAGTTCAACGCCTTCACCGGCAAGGAGCTCACGGGCTACTACGTCCGCACGGGCTCCGAGACCCGCGACGTCGCCTTCGACGTCCTCACCGACATGCTGCTCAACTCGCGCTTCGACGCCGACGAGATCGAGAAGGAGAAGGGCGTCATCCTCGAGGAGATGAACGTCTACCTCGACACGCCGCAGCGCTACGTCGGAAGCATCTACGACCGGCTCCTGTACGCGGACCAGCCGCTCGGGTGGGACATCCTCGGCACGAAGGAGACGATCGAAGGGACGACCCGCGACACGGTCCTCTCCTATCTCGGCGCGTGGTACCGGCCCGAGCGGATCGTGATCGGCGTCGGCGGCCGGATCGGTGACGGCCTCGTCGAGCGCCTCGAGGAGCTCCTCGGGCACGTCGAGCCGGCCGAGACCGGCGCGCCCGCGCCGGTCGAGCTTCCTCCCGACGGCTCTCCGGTCTACCTGCACACCAAGGCGTCGGAGCAGGCCCACCTCATCCTCGGGGTGCGCGGGTACCCGATCGGCCACCCGGACCGCTACGCGCTCCAGCTCCTCGCGGTGGTGCTCGGCGGGGGGATGTCGTCGCGCTTCTTCACCGAGGTGCGGGAGAAGCGCGGCCTCGCCTATTACGTGCATGCGGCGAGCGGCTCCTACACCGACACGGGCACGGTCTACGCCAGCGCCGGCGTCGACGTCGAACGGATCGACGAGGCGATCACGACGATCCTGGGCGAGCTCCGGAAGATCGCCGCGGGGCCCGTTCCGGCCGACGAGCTCGAGAAGGCGCGCGGGTACACGAAGGGCCGCTTCGTCCTCCGCCTCGAGAGCCCGCAGGGAACGATCCAGTACGGGCTCCGCAAGGAGCTGCTCGAGGGCGAGATCGAGGAGCCCGACGAGCTCCTGCGGCACATCGACGCCGTGACCGCCGAGGACGTCCAGCGCGTCGCGCGCGACCTCTTCGACGGGAAGCGGCTCTACCTCGCCCTCGTCGGGCCGTTCGACGACCCCGACCGGTTCGAGAAGCTGCTCGCCGCGTAGACCGCGACGCCGCGACGCCGCGATCCGGCGCGCGGTCAGGCGTGATGCGACCCCACGCATGCTCGTACACTCGGCCCGGTGAGCGAGAGGGAGTTGCTGCAGCGCACCGCCGAGATCGCGGCGGACTTCGTCGAATCGCTCGACCGGCGGCCCGTCTGGCCGCCGGCGACGGTCGACGAGCTGCGCGGCGCGCTCGCGGGCCCGCTCCCCGACGGTCCGGTCGACGCGCTCGAGGTGATCGAGGAGCTTGCCCGCGAGGCCGAGCGAGGTGTGGTCGCGATGCCGGGCGGACGGTACTTCGGCTTCGTGATCGGCGGCGCGCATCCCGCGGCGCTCGCGGCGGACTGGCTCACGAGCGCCTGGGACCAGAACGCCGGCCTCGTCGTCGGCGGTCCGGCCGCAGCCGTCGCCGAGGAAGTCGCGGGGGAGTGGCTCAAGGAGCTCTTCGGACTCCCTGCGAGCGCGTCGTTCGCCTTCGTGACTGGCTGTCAGATGGCCCACGTGACCTGCCTCGCCGCCGCCAGGCATGCCGTTCTCGAGAGCGCGGGCTGGAACGTCGAGCGCGATGGACTCGCGGGTGCGCCGCCCGTCCGGGCGTTCGTCGGCGGCAAGCGGCACGTGACGATCGACCGCGCATTTCGGCTGCTCGGTTTCGGCAGCGATGCCGTCGCGCCAGTCCCGGCGGACGATCAGGGACGGATGCGCCCTGACGCGCTGGAAGCTGCACTCGCCGAGCACGACGGGCCGGCGATCGTCTGCGTCCAGGTGGGAGAGGTGAACACCGGCGCGTCCGACGCGGTCACCGCGATTGGCGCGATCGCCCGACCGGCCGGTGCCTGGGTGCACGTGGACGGAGCGTTCGGGCTCTGGGCGGCAGCGGCGCCCGAGCGCCGTCACCTGGTCGACGGGATCGGCGACGCCGACTCCTGGGCGACCGACGCGCACAAGTGGCTCAACGTCCCCTACGACTGCGGCCTGGCATTCGTCAAGCACCCGGCGCCCCATCGAGCCGCGATGGCGATGACCGCCGAGTACCTCGTTACGGACGCGAACGCGGCGAGAGACCAGATGAACTGGACGCCCGAGTTCTCGCGCCGCGCCAGGGGCCTGACGGTCTACGCCGCGCTTCGCTCACTCGGGCGCCAGGGTGTCGCCGATCTCGTCGAACGGACCTGCCTGCACGCACGACGGTTCGCCGAGGAGCTCGGACGGTTGCCCGGTTGCGAGATCCTCAACGAGGTCGTCCTCAACCAGGTGCTACTGCGCTTCGCGGACGACGCGACGACGAACGCGGTGCTCGCCGGAGTTCAGGCGAGCGGCGAGGCCTGGATGAGCGGGACGACGTGGGACGGGCGAGCCGCGATCCGGATCTCCGTCTCGAACTGGCGCACGAGCGACGAGGACGTCTCGCGGACGGTCGCCGCGTTCCAGGCCGTCTCCTCCCGTTAGCGTGCGCGAATGGAGCCGCGCACGCGGATCGTGCGTCACGACTCCGGGCTCGGAAGCCGGCAGCTCGTCGTCGCCACCCTCGACAGCGCTCTCCGTGGGCTCGTCCATGGCTACGGGGCTACGAGGAGTCGTCGTCACGGGGCGGCGTGCTGCGGCAAGAAGTCCCCTCCGTCCACGAAGGCGGCAGGAGCCGTCGGTCGCGACGAGCCGACCGAGAAGCCCTACGGGACGATGCAGTACGCGGTCGCTGACCCGGAAGGGCACCTCTGGCTCTTCTCCGAGCACATTCGGGATCCCGATCCCAAGTGGAGGATCTACTCCTCGACGGGCTGAGCCACGGCCCGGTCGGCGATCTCGGCGACGACCGCGGGATCCGCGAGCGTCGTCGTGTCCCCGAGCGGTCGATCCTCGGCGACGTCGCGGAGAAGCCTTCGCATGATCTTCCCGGAACGCGTCTTCGGGAGCTCGGGCGTGAAGACGATGTTCGCCGGCTTCGCGATCGGTCCGATCTTCTGCGCGACGTGGTTCCGAAGCACGTCGAGCATCTCGACCGAGCCGTCCTCGCCGCCCCTGAGCGTCACGAAGGCGACGATCGCCTGCCCCGTGAGCTCGTCGGCCCGGCCGCACACCGCAGCCTCGGCCACGCTCGGGTGGTCGACGAGCGCCGACTCGACCTCGATCGTCGAGATCCGGTGGCCGGAGACGTTCATGACGTCGTCGACGCGGCCGAGGAGCCAGAAGTCGCCGTCCTCGTCGATCCGTGCGCCGTCCCCGGCGAAGTACATCCCGGGGAAGCGCTCCCAGTACGTCGCGCGGTAGCGCGCGTCGTCGCCGTAGATCCCTCGCAACCTCGCCGGCCACGGTCGCTTGAGCACGAGGTAGCCACCGCCACCAGCACCGACTTCGTTGCCGTGGTTGTCCAC
>JBOHBD010000163.1:0-2408 GCA_050698195.1 Gaiellaceae bacterium | reverse complement strand
CGGAGGGAATACAGAGCGGTCTGCACGCGAACCTGTGCGCGCAACAGGATGTCACTCATTGCCGAGGGACCTCCCTCTCGGTGTAGGGGCGCCGAAGCGCCGGTGGTTGATCGTTCACCCGTCATCTGATTCATGGGCGTACCTCAGGGTCGTGAACGGCTCCGCGCTGCACAACTGGCCGACGGTCGGGTTACGACTAGACGTTCGGCTCTCCCCCGTTCGTGCAACCGGCCCGGTCGAGGGGCGACCGGGCCGGCGCACTCCCGTTGCCGGGTCCTTCATTCGGCCGAGACCGCAGCTGCGGCCGGCCGCGATCGTTACGGCAGCGGCCCCGGATTCTCGACGCTCGTGCCGGTGTTGCTGAACAGGTCGTCGATCTTGCCGGCCAGGAACAGCATCGCGATGATCAAGAGAATCGCGATCGACGCGATGATGAGGCCGTACTCGACGAGGCCCTGCCCCTCCTGCCGGTGGCGGAGGGAATACAGAGCGGTCTGCACGCGAACCTGTGCGCGCAACAGGATGTCACTCATGCGGCGAGGACCTCCACTTTGATGTTGGGACGCCGAAGCGTCGTTGAGTGCCAGAATCGTCGGCAAGAAGCCGGACGTCCATAACTGGCCGATCGGCCGGGCTGCGACTAGACCATCGCGGCGTCGCCGTGCTCGGGGCGCTTGGTCATCATCAGGAGCATGGGGCCGATGTCTCACGCCGTCGGTGCGGCTTGGCGTGGCTTTATTCTCGTGGTCGTCGCGGTGGTAGTCACCACCGTGGCCCTGCTCGGGCTCGAAGACCATGCAGTGGCCTACGACCTGGTGCAGGTCTACGTGCCGGCGGGAGAGCGTGTGCTGGAGGGCGCGTCCCCGTTTCCCACCCTCGACGACCCGGTGCTCGAGCAGAACGCGGCGTACGTCTACCCGCCTCTCACGGCGCTCCTCGCCGTCCCTCTCACCGCCTTGCCCGACGCGCGGCTCGCGATCCTCGGTGTAATCGGCTCGCTCGCAGCGCTCTTCGGCGCCCTGTGGCTTCTCGGCGTCCGCGATCCGCGCTGCTATGCCGTGTTCGCGCTCTGGCCGCCGACGATACTCGCCTGGCAGAACGCGAACCTCAGCGTTCTGGTGGTGCTTGCATGCGCGCTGGCCTGGCGCTTCCGGGAGTCATGGCCTCGATCCGGCGCCGCGTTGGGGCTCGGCGTCGCCCTCAAGCTCGTGCTCTGGCCGCTCGTCTTCTGGTTCCTCGCCACCAGACGGGTGTGGGCGGCGGCGGTGGCCGGCTGCGTCACCGCAGCGACCGTGCTCCTCTCGTGGGCGGTGATCGGCTTCGATGGTCTCTCGTCGTACCCCGCCCTCCTCGCCAGGCTCACTGAGCTCGAGACGAAGGACACTCCGGGTGTCTCCATCTTCTCGGCCGCGATCGAGCTCGGCGCGTCGACGGCCTTGGCGCATCTGGCGGCGTTGGCCACAGGCGGCTCGTTGCTCGCCGCCTCCGTCGTCCTCGCGCGAAAGAGGGACGACCGGGCCGCGTTCACGTTGGCGCTCCTGGCCGTCCCCGCGTTCACACCGATCGTCTGGCTGCACTACCTGACGCTTCTCGCGCTTCCGCTTGCGATCTACCGGCCCCGTCTCTCGGCCTCCTGGGGGATTCCGCTGCTCTTCTGGGTCTTCGCTCTGCCCTGGTGGCCCTTCGAGCTCAGGAGGGTTGTGGCAGTGCTCGTCGTCGCGCTCGTCGTATGCCTGGTCCGGCGTCCTGGGCGACTGCTCTCATGGGTTGCGATGTTCGGTGGCCGGGCCGTTCCGCGCAGTCTTCCCGAGCAGTCATGAGCCGCGTCGCCGGCCCGGAAGCTGCGCGATCGCCGGGTCTGACGGCTCCCCTCCGCGTCGCGCGCGTCGCATCTGCGCTCGCCGCCGGCCTCCTGGTCGCGCTCGCTGTCCTCTCCCTCGCTGCATTCGTGGAAGGGTTCAACACCGGCTCTCTCGCTTTCGACTTCCGGGGCGCCTTCCTGTCCGCGGCGCATGCTGTCCTCGATGGCGAGTCGCCGTATCCGCCGGTCGAAGGGCCGGCTCTGGCCTCGCAGACGGCCTACGTCTACCCGCCGCTCCTTGCCTACCTCGTCGTCCCGTTCACGGTCTTTCCCGAGACCGCGGCGTCGGTCCTCGCAGTTATCGGCGCGGCCGTGCTGCTCGTCGCGACGCTCGCCGTCCTCGGTGTCCGGGACGCGCGCTGCTATGCCGCTATGGCTCTGTGGGCGCCGACCGTGAACGCGCTCCACATGGCGAGCACCTCGGTTCTCCTCGCCTTCGCCGCCGCGCTCGCCTGGCGCTATCGAGCGACGGCGTGGCCCCTCGCCACATCGTTGGGACTCGGCGTCGCGACGAAGATCATCCTCTGGCCGCTCCTCGTCTGGACGC
>JBOHBD010000162.1:0-2131 GCA_050698195.1 Gaiellaceae bacterium | reverse complement strand
TCTTCACGCTGCTCGACTTCCACCCCGCGAGCGTCCCGCGCGGGATCTGGATCGTCGACGTCCTCCTCTTGCTCGCCTTCGTGACGGGCTCGCGGCTCCTCGCCCGCACGCTGATCGAGCGTCCTTCCGCGGGGACGATCGTCGCTCGCGGGAAGGAGGTCATGGTCGTCGGGGCGGGGGACGCCGCCCAGCTCATCCTGCGGGAGATGCTCAAGAACCCGGCGCTGGGGTACACGCCGATCGGCCTCGTGGACGACGACCCGCGGAAGAAGAACCTGCGCCTGCACGGGATCCGCGTTCTCGGCACGACCGGCGAGCTGCCCCACTTGATCCGCGACCGCCGGCCGGACGAGCTGCTGATCGCCATCCCGTCCGCGTCGGGCGAGGTGCGCGAGCGGATCGTCGAGATCGCGCGCGCGGAAGACGTCCCGGTCAAGACGCTACCGGGGCTCCCGGAGCTGATCGTCGCCGACTTCAACCTCGCCGGACAGATCCGCCCGGTCGAGGTGGAGGATCTGCTCGGCCGCGAGCCCGTCGAGGTCGACATCGACTCGATCGCCGGCTACCTCACCGGCGAGGTCGTCCTCGTCACGGGGGCGGGTGGGTCGATCGGGTCCGAGCTCTGTCGCCAGATCGCGCGCATCGGCCCGACGCGGCTCGTGCTCGTCGACAACGCCGAGCCCGGGCTCTTCGAGATCGAGCGCGAGCTTGCGGACGAGCGGGGCTTCCATGCGACGGCCGCCGTCCTGGCCGACGCGGGAAACGCGGCGAAGATGCGGCAGATCTTCGAGAAGTACCGCCCGGCCGTGGTCTTTCATGCCGCGGCGTTCAAGCACGTGGCGCTCGTCGAGGCGAACCCGGTCGAGGCGGTTCGCAACAACACGCTCGTCACGCGTACCGTCGCCGACGTCGCCGTCGAGTTCGGGGCGAAGCGCTTCGTGCTCGTATCGACGGACAAGGCCGTGAATCCGAAGGGGCTCATGGGTCAGTCGAAGGCGATGTGCGAGTGGATCGTCGAGGCCTGGGGCCACCGCGAGGACACGGCGACGCGCTTCTGCGGCGTCCGCTTCGGGAACGTGCTCGGGTCCTCGGGAAGCTTGATACCGATCTTCCGCAAGCAGATCGCACGAGGAGGGCCCCTCACCGTCACGCATCCGGAGATGAGCCGCTACTTCATGACCATCCCCGAGGCCGTGCAGCTCGTGATCCAGGCCGGCGCGATCGGCGGGCGCGGGCAGGTCTACGTGCTCGACATGGGCGAACCCGTCAAGATCGTCGATCTCGCCGAGACGATGATCCGCCTCTCAGGCAAGGAGCCGGGTTCGGACATCGAGATCGAGTTCGTGGGTGCGCGGCCAGGAGAGAAGTTGCACGAGGAGCTCTGGTCGGACGACGAGACCGTGACTCCCTCCGCGCACGAGGCCATCCTCCTCGTCACCCGTCCCCCGATCGACGCCGCCTGGCTCGAGGGTGAGCTCGACGACCTCGCGGAGCTCGTCGAGGCCGGTGAGACGCTCGAGCTCGTGGGGCGGCTGAACGCGCTCGTCGCGGCACCGCGCCGCGTCGTGACGGCGGGCCAGCCGTCCGAGGCGATCGAGATCTAGAGCGCCGACAGGAAGAGATCGAGCAACAGCGCGGGATCCCGCTCCACGCGGCTCGACGTCTCGGAATCACGCTTCGCGATCGCGATGTCGTCCGGCGAGTGGATGGGCCGGAGCCTCCCCTCACGGATCAGCGCTTCGTCGACGGCGCCCAAGCGACCCGCGAACATCGTCCAGACGGGCACGCCCAGCGCGACGGCTTCCCGGTTCATCGTCCCGCCCGCGGAGACCACGAGGTCGGAGAGTGCGACCAGGCTGCGGGCGTCCACGGCCCGATCGGGTACGACGAGCGAGGGGAGCGCGAGCGCGCGAGCCCGGCGCCGCTGGTCGTCGGTCCGGGGGAGAACCACCGCCTGGACGTCGGGGTCCGACCCCAGCCGCTGGAGCACGTTCGCGAAGAGCGGGTTCTCGCGGCGGTGGTAGAGAGAGAGCTCCGGCGGTGTGCGCACGACGACGAGGATTCGCCGAGGGTCGAGCCCGAGGTCGTCGAGGAATGACTGTTTATTATATTATACCGCTAGGTTGTAATG
>JBOHBD010000161.1:0-13614 GCA_050698195.1 Gaiellaceae bacterium | reverse complement strand
CCCTCCGGCCTTCCCTGCGAGCACCGCCGCGACGGCCGCGGCGCCCGCCGGCTCGCAGGCGAGCTTCGCCCGCTCGTAGAGGAAGCGAAAGCCGTCGGCGAGCTCGTCCTCCGTGACGAGCACGGGCTCGACCCCCAGAGCCGTGCAGGTTCGAAGCGCGAGCTCGCCGGCGAAGGGGGCGTTGAGCCCGTCCGCGACCGAGCGCGCGTCGACGCGGGTCGTCTCGCCCGCTTCGACTGCCGCGTGGAGCGCGCGTGAGCTCGCCGGCTCGACCGGTACGACCTCGACCGTGGGCGCCGCCGCAGCGGCGATGCCCGCGAAGAGGCCTCCGCCGCCGCAGGGAACGAGGATCGTCTCCACTCGGGGAACGTCCTCGAGGATCTCGAGGCCCACGGTTCCCTGCCCCGCGACGACGAGCTCGTCGTCGAAGGGATGGACGAGGACGCGACCCGTCTCCGCCTCGAGCTCGGCCAGACGCTCGAACACGTCGCCGGGGCCGGTGGCTTCCTGGTCGACCTCGGCGCCGTAGCTCTCGGCCGCGGCACGCTTGATCTCGCTCGCGCCGCGGTACATGACGACGAGCGCGGTCGTCCCCTCCAGGGCAGCGCCGAAGGCGAGCGCGGCGGCGTGGTTGCCGGCCGAGGCGGCGATGACGCCGCGCTCTCTCTCCTCCCGCGTGAGGGAGGCGAGCTTCGTGAGGACGCCTCGCGGCTTGAAGGAGCCCGTGCGCTGGAGGAGCTCGGCCTTCAGGAAGGCGTCGGGGCCGAGCGTGCGGCAGGAGAGCGTCGGCGTTCGGTGGAGTTGCCCGTGTATGAGAGCCGCGGCCCGTTCCACCTCGTCGCGGCCGATCGGCAGCGCATCCACGCGGCGATCGTACGGGAAGCGATGTTCCGGCTTCGGGCTCGGCCTCGGCGGCGAGCCGCCGGGTCCGACATCCGACCTACGACCCGTGACGCCTTCCCAGGGGTCTGGACGCTTCAGCCAGACCCCTGGCTCGGACGTCCCCTCCCGCGACCGTCAGAATGCACGCGTGGCCGTCGCCTCGCCGGAGCGCCCGATTCGCCTCGTCGTCCACGACGACCTGCACCGAAACCGGCTGACGGTCCTCTTCAGGCTCATCCTCGCGATCCCCCACCTGATCTGGATGACGCTCTGGGGAATCGCGGCGTTCGTCGTCGGCTTCATCCTCTGGCTCGCGATCCTGATCGAAGGGAAGGCGCCGGAGATCCTCCACGACTTCGTCGCCGGCTACGTCCGGTACGCGACCCAGGTCGGCTCGTACCTCTTTCTTGCCGCGAATCCGTACCCGGGCTTTCGCGGGCGGCCGGGGTATCCGGTCGAGGTCGAGATCGACCCGCCCGTGCGCCAGAGCCGCTGGACGGCGCTCTTCCGACTCGTTCTCGCGCTGCCGGCGTTGCTGCTCGCCGCCGTGCTCGGCGGCGGTTTCTCGGTTGGCACTCCGGGAGGCTCGTGGGGATCGGCGAGCGGAGACCCGGGCTCGACCGCGTGGACCGGCCTCACGATCACCGGGGTCGCCGCCGCCGCAGCGTTCCTCGCCTGGTTCGCCATCCTCGTGCGCGGACGCGCACCGAGAGGGCTGCGCGATCTGGTCGCGTACGCGATCGGCTACGGAGCGCAGACGGGTGGCTACCTGCTCCTCCTGACCGGCCGCTACCCGAGCTCCGACCCCGCGCTCGCGGAACCGTTCTCCGAGCTTCCCGGGCACCCCGTGCGGCTGGTCGTCGCGGACGATCTCGAGCGACCGCGCCTGACGGTCCTCTTCCGGCTCCTGCTCGCGATCCCCCATCTCGTGTGGCTCGTGCTCTGGTCGCTCGTCGCCTTCTTCGCCGCCGTCGCGGCCTGGCTGGCGGCGCTCGTCACAGGGCGGGTGCCCTCGCCGCTCCACCGCTTCCTGGCCGCGTACATCCGCTACGGGACGCACGTGGTCGCGTACCTGTACCTCGTCGGACGCAAGTTCCCGGGCTTCACCGGTCGTGCCGGTTCGTACGGCATCGACATCGAGATCGACCCGCCCGCCCGCCAGAGCCGCTGGAAGACGCTCTTTCGCCTCTTCCTGGCGATCCCGGCCCTGCTCCTCGGCAGCGGGCTCGGCGGAGTGGCGTTCGTCGTCGCCTTCCTCGGCTGGTGGTACGCCCTCGTCAAGGGGCGCATGCCGGAAGGCATGCGAAACCTCGGCGCGTTCTGCCTCCGCTACAGCGCTCAGTCGTACGCCTACCTCCTGCTCCTGACCGACCGCTACCCGTACTCCGCCCCCGTGCTCGAGGGGAGCCGGGAGCACGAGGAGCCGCCGCCGCAGATCGTCGGGGACGCGTTCTGAAGTCCGCCGTCGGAGTGCTGGTCCTTGCGGGGCTGGCCGTCGGCGTGGTCCTGCTGTGGCCGACCGCAGTGCCCAACGACCTCGTGCTCGGCGAGATCGACCAGAGCACGGTCTTCGGTGCGGAGCTCGTCGCGAGGGCAGAGCGGTACGAGCGGTTCTTCTACGTCCTCTGGACGCTCTCGCAGATCGCGCTGCTCGGGACCCTGTGGGTCTACGCCCGGAAGGGCGTGGGGTTCACCCGCGAGTCGGCAGCCGGGCCGATCGGGACGGGGATGCTGCTCGGCATGCTCGGCCTCGCCATCGTCTGGCTCGTGAGTCTCCCTTTCCGGCTCGTGGGCCACTGGTGGGCGCGGAGGTACGACGTCAGCGACGCCGACTACTTCACATGGCTGCTGGAGGACTGGACGCTCCTCGGCGCGCAGTTCGTCTCGCTCTGCCTGGCGCTCCTCGTCGTGATGGGCCTCGCACGTCGCCTCGGCGACAACTGGTGGCTGCCGGGGGCGGCGGTCTTCGTCGGCATCGCCGCGCTCTTCACCTTCGTGGCTCCCTACCTCGACTACACGACCGACCCGCTCCGCGACGACGCCCTGGTCGAGGCCGCCGACCGCTACGAGAACGAGCTCGGACTGTCCGACGTCCCGGCCTACGTCCAGGAGGTGAGCGACGAGACCGAGCAAGCGAACGCGTACGCGTACGGTTTCGGACCGTCACGGCGCGTGGTCTTCTGGGACACGTTGCTCCAGGATCCCTTCGACAACGGGGAGCAGCAGGTCGTCCTCGCCCACGAGCTCGCGCACCACTCGCAGCAGCACCTGACGGAAGGGATCGGCTGGTTCGCGATCTTCGCGGTCCCCGGCGCCTTCATCCTCATGCTGGCGACGAAGGGACGCGGAGGAATGGGCGTCCCCGAGGCGGTGCCGGTCGCACTGATCGTCGCTGCGGTCTTCCAGCTCGCGACCGCACCGGCGGCGAATTGGATCACGCGCCGGATGGAGGCCGAGGCGGACTGGAAGGCGCTCCAGGTCACTCGCGATCCAGACTCGCTCGAGGGGGCGATGGTCGGGCTCTCGGAGACTTCGCTCGGCGATCCCGACCCGCCGGGCTGGATCCAGCTCCTGACCGGCACGCACCCGGCGCTCGCGGATCGCATCGCGATGGCGCGCGCCTGGGCGGCGCGGGACGCTCCCTGACCTCTCGCACTCCCGAGAGGCGGTCACGTCGAGACCCCGTGTCGGTCGAGACGCGTCACTCGAGACGCGTCATTCGAGACGCGTCAGCCGAGACGCGTCATTCGAGACCGCGCTGCGCGAGCCGTGCTACGCGGAGCCGCATCACTCGAGATGTGTGTAACCACCCGAGCCGCGTCACTCGAGACGCCGCCACCACTCGAAGCCGCGAACGCAGAGGAGACCAAGTTACAACTTGTTACTTGGCGGCCCCTGGGGCTCCAAGCGCAAAGGCGGCTCGCAAGTAACAACTTGTAACTTGGGTTCGGGCGGTACGTCGTGGTGCCGCGCGAGCCGTGCGGAACCTGTCCGGCTCTGTCGCGAGCCCTGCAGCCTCGGGTAGTCAGGCAGGCTCGTCAGGTGAGCGTGTACTCGGGGCGGGAGCGGCCTTCGGGCGGCGTCAAGTTCGGGGCCGGAGCCGCCTTCGGGCGGCGTCAGGTGAGCGTGTACTCGGGGCCGGAGCCGCCTTCGGGCGGCGTCAGGCGACCGCCCTTCGCGGAGATCGCGCCGCACTGGACGCAGTTCGACGGCGTGACCTCGACCGACACCATCCCGTTCCCGAGATCGCGGCCGACCGCGTACACGTGCGCGGGGCACATCCACTCCCACGCCTCGGCGACGGGGCGACGGACGCGCGTCGCCACCTCGAGGTGGTTCGGCTGGTCGTCGCGAGTGCGATTGCCCGAGGCGAAGACCGACGAGAGCTTGTCGAAGATGTACTTCCCGTCCGGCTTGGGGTACCGTGCCGACCGCCCCGTCCGGATGAGCGGAGCGGCGGCATTCGGATGCGTGGGGAAGCGTCCGTTCGGGGCGCGCCCCTTCGTGACGGTCATCATGCTCGCCAGCGCGCCGCCGACGTAGAACCCCTTGTCGAAGGCCTGGCGCATGTTCCGCACCTCGTAGAGCTCCTTCCAGAGCGCGCTCTTGCCGACCGACTCGTCGTACGAGTCGAGCGCGCCGACACGACCCGGCACCTCGCCGCGACGGAGAGCGCGAAACGCCGCCTCGGCCGCGAGCCTCCCGGACTCGATCGCGTAGTGGATCCCCTTGAGCCGGGGCACGTTCACGAGGCCCGCACACTCCCCGACGAGGAGGAGGCCCGGGGCGCTCAGCTGCCGCGGGATGGAGTAGAAGCCGCCCTCCGTGATCGTCTTCGCCCCCCAGGCGACGCGCTCCCCGCCGCCGAGGATGTCCCACACGAGCCGGTGCGTCTTGAACTCCTGAAGGACGTCGTGGACGGAGAACTCGACGTCGCGCGCCTCGAGGCCGGCGACGAAGCCGACGGTGACGAGGTCGTCGCCCATCGGGTAGATGAAGGAGCCGCCGAACTCGCCGTATCCGGCGAGCGTCCGCAGCGGCCAGCCCATCGTGTGGACGATCTTGCGGAGCGGCTTCCGGACCCGCCACACCTCCTTCACGCCGAGCGCCCAGATCTGGGGGTTCTCGCCCTCGAGCCGGAAGTGGTCGATCGCGGCGCTCGTGAGCAGGCCCTGGGTCCCCTCCGCGAGCACGGTCACGCCCGCGACGACGTCCGACCCCGGCTCGAACGTCGGCAGCGGCTCGCCGTGCCGTCCGCGACCGCGATCGCCCGTGCGCGCCCCGAGGACGCGACCGTGCTGGACGAGCAGCTTCGTCGCGGCCGTCTCCGGGAGGACGGCGATGCCGAGAGCCTCGGCCTGCTCGCCGAGGAAGCGCCCGAGCTCCGAGGCCGAGAAGATGTAGTTGCCGTGGTTCCGCATCGTCGGCGGCGGGGGGATGCGCCACGACCCGCGCCGCGTCAGGACGTAGACCGCCTCGCCCGGAACCTCGCCGTAGCTCGGGAGGTCCGCCATCGTCAGGCGGCCGCGGAAGAGCTGCCGCAGCGGGCGAGGGTTGACGACCGCGCCCGAGACGAGGTGCGAACCCGTCTGCTTCCCCTTCTCGAGCACCGCGACCGGCACCTCACCGAGGCGTTCGCGGACCTCCGGGTGCTCCTCGAGGAGCTGGCCGAGCCGGATCGCGCAGGCGAGCCCGCCCGGGCCTCCCCCGACGATGAGCACGCCGACCTCGATCCGGTCCTCCGGCGCATCGGTCGGCACCCCGATCGCGTCGATCGGGCCGAACGCAGGCGGGAAGTCGATCGGTCTGGCCATGGCGCTAGGAGCCGTGGTGAGCTCGGACGAGCTCCGTCAGCTTCGGGACGATCTGATGCAGGTCACCGACGACGCCGAGGTCGCAGAAGTCGAAGATCGGAGCGTTCGGGTCCTTGTTGACGGCCACGATCGTCCCCGCGCCCTGCATCCCGACCTTGTGCTGGATGGCGCCCGAGACCCCGCACGCGAGATAGAGCTTCGGCGAGACGGTCTTACCCGTTTGCCCCACCTGGGTCGCGTACGGGTACCAGCCCGCGTCAACGACCGCCCGCGTCGCCGCGACGGCGCCGCCGAGTGCTGCAGCCAGCTCCTCGAGCAGCGAGAACGCCTCCGGCGAGCCGAGCCCGCGACCCCCGGCGACGATGATGTCGGCGTCCTCGATAGACGGGCCGCTCGACTCCTCCTGCGCTTGCTCGACGAGCGTGGCGAGCGTCGAGAAGTCCGAGAACGACGCCTCGAACTGCTCGACCTCGGCCGAGCCGCCCGACTCCTTCGCGTCGAGGGCGCCCGCTCGGACGATCCCGAGCCGCGGCGGCTCCGTCCAGCCCACGTCCACGAGCGCGGTGTCGCCCAAGGCGGGCCGCTTGCCGACGAGCTCTCCGTCTTCCTCGACGAGGTCAGTCAGGTCCCAGTTGAGCCCGGCGTCGAGCCGCGCTGCGAGACCCGCCGCGACGTCGGACGCGAGCACGGACGCCGCGAAGAGGACCGCATCCGGGCCATCCTTCTCGACGAGCGCGGCGAGCGCGTCCACGCGAGGCTGCGGAAGCGGCGCCGTGAGGGCGTCGTCCTCGCAGACGTAGACCTTCGACGCGCCGAACGCGCCCGCGCGAGCGGCGACCTCGCCGGCGTCGGGGCCGAGGACGACCCCCGTCGCCTCTCCCAACGAGGCCGCTCTCCCGAGGACGCCGAGCCCTCCCTTCTCGAGCTCGCCGTGGTAGTGCTCGAGGTAGACGAGCGACCTCAGAGGAGCCGCCTCTCGAGGACGAAGTCGAGGATCTTCTGCGCCGCCGAGCCGTCGTCCTCGATCCTGACCGAGTCTCCGCGGGACGGCGGCTGGCCGAGGTCGCGGACGGTCGTCTTGGCACCCGCCTCGCCGACTGTCGCAGCTTCGACGCCGAGATCCGCGATGGACAACGTCTCCTGCGGCTTCGTCTTCGCGCCCATGATCCCCTTGAGCGACGGGTAGCGCGGCTCGTTGATCGCATCCGACACGGCGACGATCGCGGGCAGTGGCGCGGATATCAGGTCGTACCCGTGCTCGGTCTGGCGCTTGCCGGTCACCGACCCGCCGTCCACCGTCACGGCCGCTGCCTGCGAGATCACTGGGCGCCGGAGCCGGTCGGCTACGGCGGCCCACAGGACGGCGCCGTCACCGTCGTTCGATGCCTGCCCGAAGAGGACGAGGTCGGCCTCCTCGCGCTCGAGCGCCTTGGCGAGCGCACGGCTCGTTCCGAGAAGGTCCGAGCCCGCCGCCGCGCCGTCTGCGACGAGCACCGCCCGGTCGGCGCCCATCGCGAGCGCCTTCCGCAGCGACTCGACCGCCTTCTCTGGGCCGAGCGAGACGAGGACGACCTCACCGCTGCCTTGCGCCTCCTTGATGCGAAGCGCCTCCTCGACCGCGTTCAGGTCGGTGGGGTTGAGCGTCGCCTCGCCCGACCTGTCGAGCCGCTTCGTCGCCGGGTCGATCTTCTTGTGGACGGTCGCGTCCGGAACTTGCTTGACACAGACGGCGATCTTCATCGGCGAGGACTTTATCCACGCCTCATGCCGGGACCGCGGACAAACCCCCCGCTCGGTCAGGTGTGGGCGGCCGGCCTCGTTGTCGATAATTCCGAGGACATGCGCGGCACCGTCACCCGCCGAACGGCGGCCGTCGTCATGGTCGCGCTGGCAGGGCTCGCGACCGCGGGGCTCGCGATCGCGGTCGTCGCCGGCGAGGGCAGCGGGAAGCCGCAGACGTCGACCGCGCTCCCCAGTCACCCGGTCGCAGGCAACTTCGAACCGGACGGCACGAAGCTCGAGGGCTGCTCGGACGATGACCAGTCCTGCCTCGAGCAGGCGTACGGGAACATCGCCTACGACTCAGGCCCGAAGCGGGCGCTCACCCTTCTCGAGGAAGAGGTCGGGACCGCGACGAACGTCTGCCACCGCATCGCTCACAACATCGGGTCGGCCGCGCTCGCCCGTTTCGCGGGCGAGGTCGGACGCACGTTCGCCGAAGGATCGTCGACGTGCGCGTCCGGCTACTACCATGGCGTTCTCTCGCGCGCGCTCGTGAACGTCAAGTCGTTCGAGGCGGGCGCGCTGGGAGCGGTCTCGCGGGGACTCTGCTCGAGCGACGAGGTTCGCGCGCTCGCGGAGCTCGAGTACCAGTGCCTGCACGGGCTCGGGCACGGGCTGATGATCACCACCGGCTACAACCTGCCGACGTCGCTCCAGGTTTGCGATCACCTCCAGGGAGTGTGGAGGGCGACCTCGTGCAACGGCGGGGTCTTCATGGAGAACTTCTTCACGTCCTACGGCGACGTGTCTCCTTGGGTGCGCGACGACGATCCCGTCTACCCGTGCGACGAGGTGGTCGAGGAGGACAAGCAGACGTGCTACCAGCTCGTCACCTCCCGCATCCTTCGCGTCATCGGCCTGGACTGGGAGAAGACGGCGGAGATCTGCGCCTCGGTCGAGAGGAATTGGGTCGCCTCCTGCTTCGAGTCCTACGGCCGGGACGTCGCCGGACAGACCCATCGCGATGCTGAGAAGATCCTGGAGCTCTGCGAAGTCGCCCGCGAGTATGGCGGCGAGCGGGAGTGCATCCGCTTCGCCGCATTGGACATGGTCGCGAACGACAAGACCGGAACGCAGGCCGCGGGACTCTGCGACCGGACGGCCGGCGGTCTCCGGGCGGCCTGCTACCAGGCGATCGGGTCCCTGCTCGCGCGGTCCAGGACGACGCGGGCCGAGACCGTCGCCGACTGCCGCTCGCTCACGACCGTCGAAGGCGACGTGGCGGCCTGTGTGCGAGGGGCAAGCGCCCGGCTCGCGGCCCCATTGGCGCGGTAGTCAACACCGTCTGTTAGCGTCCCGCCCTTCGAGCGCGAACCGGAGCGCTTTCTCATGAGACGCCACCGGACGACAGCCCGAGGGATGTTCCTCGCCCTCCTCCTTCTCGGCCTCGCGGCGGTGACGGTCTCCCCGCGGTCCGCGACGGCGGAAAGCGCGCGCGGGGTCCCGAAGCTCCTCTTCCCGCTCGTCGCGAAGACGCTCTGGTGGGACAACTACGGCGACGCGCGGCCGAACGGGAGCCACGCCGGAATCGACATCGAGGCGCCGTGGCGCTCGCCTGTCGTCGCCGTCGAGGCCGGGCGAGTCGAGTACAGCGACTCGAATCTCGGCGGTTGCATGCTCTACCTCTACGGCCGCAGCGGGACGATGTACATGTACATCCACCTGAACAACGACCGGACGGCCAAGAACGACAACCGCGGAGGTTGCGCGCAGGACGTCGCCTTCGCCGTGCCGGACGGAGCGCGTGTCGCGGCCGGGGAGCAGGTCGCGTGGAGCGGCGACTCCGGCGACGCGAACGGGAATCCGCACCTGCACTTCGAGGTGCACCCTGGAGGCGGCGCGGACGTGAACCCGTACCGCCGCCTTCGGCGCGCGAGCCTTCCGCTGTTCGCGTCGAAGCCGGGCGCGCGATTCAGCCTCGGCCTCCGTGGCGAGCTGATCGCCGCGGGCGCAGGGATGCTCGTGCTCGACGTCGAGCGCGTGCGCCACTATCCGGGCGGCCGCTGGCTCGACGTCGACAAGCGCCAGGTCGAGCTTGCACTCCTGCCGGACGCGCTTGTCGCTCCCGCACTGAGCTTGGTCTCGTCCGTCGCGCGCCGCGATGCCCGTGCGCCGATGCCGGTCGTCGCGTACACCGTGAAGGCGAAGACGACGATCGACACAATCGTCGGGGCAACGGGGGCCCTGACCGCAGGCCGCGTCTCGCCAACTCGCTAGCCGTCCCTCCGGCGTTCGAAGATCTGGACCTTCCCTGCGCGCGCGACGAGGACGAATCCCTCGCGGCGTAACGTCGGCCGGACGTCAGGCACGGATCTCGCCACGCCCAAGGAACCCGAGTAGAACGTCCCGACCTGGTCACCCTCGGCGTAGGCAACGAACCGCACGCGCTTCGCACGCTCGGCCAGCTCGTCAGGCGTGAGCGAGCTCCCCCAATCGATCGGGATGAACGGCTCGGGAAGCGTGTACACCTCGACCCGGCGACTGAGATGCGGCAGCAGCGTACGGGTCGCAGCGACCGGAACTCCCGGGGGGATGCGCTCGAGGACGGCTCTGGTCGGAGCCGGCTCGAGGACGACGCTGTCACCCTGGATCCCGTGCACCCGGATCCCGCCGAGAACGGCCACGAGTACCGCGGCTCCGACGCCCGCGCTCAATGCGAGCCGCCCGCGCCGGCCGATCGTGGTCAGTCGCGGGACCCCGATGGCCGCGGCGACGAACAGGCCGGTGACGGTCATGAGGTGGTGGTGGTGGACGAGATCGTGCTGCGAGGTGTACGCGGAGAGGGCGTTGTAGAGGACGGTGGGCGCGGTCAGGAGGATCCAGGACGGCGCGAGGAGCGCGAGCCCTGCCGTCGAGAGAAGGAGCGCGACGAGGCCCAGGAGGCTCTGGGATCCGATGTCGGACAGGGTCTCGAGCGGATGCGCGAGTGACCAGAGGAGCGCGTCGGGGACCGTCTCTCCGCGGTCGCCCGCCCAGCGCTGACCGAAGGCCTCGTACGAGGTGCCGAAGTACTTGATCGCAAGTGAGGCGCCGACGAACCAGACTGCAGCGGCGAGGGACACCCAGGCGCCGGCACGCCGCCTCCCGAGGTAAGCGAGCAGGAGCCCGAGGACGAGGTAGGTCAGAGCGACGTCCTCCTTCAGGCTGAGCGCCAGGAGCATCGTCATCGCCAGCAGCACGTCTCGGCCCTGGAAGGCGAACAGCACCGAGAGCACGAGCAGCACGGGCGTAAAGGGGTCCGGGCGGAACTCGAAGAGGTTCACCGACGCGACCCAGGGACACGCGAGCCAGAGGAACGCGGGAATCGATGCGACCACCGGCGACGCACCACGCTGCCGCGCGAGCGCGAACAGTGCCGGGGCCGTGAGCGCCAGCGCGATCGACTGGGCGGCGAAGAGGCCCGGTATCCCGAGATCCAGCCAATACAGAGGTGTGAAGAGAACGAGTCCGGGATGGAAGTGGATGCCGAGCAAGGGGCGCGTCAGGACCGTCGAGAAGGGCTCGTGACCGTGTGCCATGAGCCACAGGAGCTGATCCGACACGGCCGTGTCGACACCTGTGCGGAAGGCGTCGTGGTCGGCGATCGACTCCACGGTGACCAGCACCGCGTAGGCGACCGCTCCGAGCCAAACTGCGGCGATCCAGACCCTGCTGGAGACGACGCGCTGCGCGGGGACCGCAGTATGCATAGCCTCCATCCGGGCCTCAGTCATCGGCTCCGCCGTCGGCTCGCGTGAGGGGCGAAGCAGGCCGCAGGAGGTAGAAGGCGCCGTTCACACCGAGCTCTCGCACACCGGGAAGCTTGCCGAGCACGCCTGCCCCACGCGCCTTCAGCTCGTAGCGGACCGTGTACTCCGGTCGGACGAGGAAGAGCTCACGGTCGACGATCTGCAACCCGCTGCTCGAGAACGCCCTCTCGGCCGCGCCGAGCGTCAACCGCGTGCTTCTCACCGAGACCAGGTCCTCGTGGGCCCCTTCGGCGGTCATGTACTCCTGCTCCCCAGGCCTCGCGACGCGGTAGAACAGCCGGGCGGGCAGCAGGTGGACGAACGGCGTGAAGCGGGCCAGACCGCGCGCGTACTGCTGGTGACCGCCGAAGGCCGAGTAGTACGGCGGGAAGGAGACGAAGACGTGGCCGTCTCGCGCCAGGGAGCAGTGGACGGCGCGCAGGGCTCGGTCGTAGTCGGGGATGTGCTCGAGGACGTCGTGCAGGAGTACGACGTCGAACTTCGGAATGTCCGGGCCGAGAGCGAGCACGTCCGCGGCCTCGAGACGGAAGTGCTCGTCCGCGACGAACGGCGAGGACGCGACGACGTCCTCGCTCAGCTCCAGTCCGATCGCGCCTGCGACGCGTCCGGACTCCCGGAGCGCGTCGACCATGCCCCCGTGGTGAGCCCCGAAGTCGCCGACGACGAGACCCTCGAGCTCGAGACGCCTCTCCAGCCAGGGGAGCACCACGTCCCGGCAGACGATCCGCTGGTACTCGAAGTACGAGAAACCCGGTAGCAGATGCCCCCGCGTCCGCGAGTCGCGACGGGCGATCATCGGCGCGCATGATACGACCCGGTCCCGATCCCGCCGCCTCGGCCATCTAGCCGATCGGCTAGGACGATCGGCCGGAGGAGACCGCATACTTGGGCGGGGATGGCGATTCGAAGCTCAGAGTGGTCGCCGGAACAGCCGGTGCAGGCAGTCGTCGGCGCCGACCCAGGTGAGAGCGTCGAGCTCTCGGTCGTCGTTCCCGTGCACGACGAAGAGGAGAACGTCGGGCCGCTGTACGACGCGTTGCGTCGCTCGCTGGACGCGGTCGGCCGCACGTACGAGGTCGTCGTCGTGGACGACGGCAGCCGGGACGACACGTACATCAGCCTTGCCCGGCTCGCGTCCGAGGACCGGCGCCTGAAGCTCGTCAAGCTGCGTCGGAACTACGGTCAAACGGCCGCCATGGCCGCCGGCTTCGACCACGCGCGCGGCGAGATCATCGTCCCGATGGACGGCGACATGCAGAACGACCCAGCCGACATCGGGGCGTTGCTCGAGAAGATCGACGAGGGATACGACGTCGTCAGCGGCTGGCGGCGCGAGCGCCGGGACGGCTTCACGCGGCGGCTTCCGTCGCGCATCGCGAACTGGCTGATCGGCCGTGTGACGGGCGTGCGCCTACACGACTACGGCTGCACGTTGAAGGCGTATCGGTCGGAGATCGTCCGCGAGACCCGGCTCTACGGCGAGATGCACCGCTTCTTGCCCGCGCTCGCGTACCAGGCCGGCGCGCGTATCGCCGAGATACCCGTCAACCATCGCCCGCGGGCAGCCGGCACGAGCAACTACGGCCTGAGCAGGACCTTCAAGGTGCTGCTCGACCTCCTGACCGTGAAGTTCCTCTCCGTGTGGTCGACGAAACCGAGCTACGTGTTCGGGGGAAGCGGTGCGGTCCTGTGCGTCCTCGGAACCGCGTTCGTGACGTGGACCGCGTACGAGAAGATCGTCAACGGCGTGTACGTCTACCGCCAGCCCTCGCTGATCGTCGGGGTGTTCCTCTTCACCATCGGCTTCAACTTGATCCTGCTCGGGTTGCTCGCGGAGCTGATCGTGCGCACGCACCACGAGTCGCAGGCAAAACCCGTCTACCTCGTCCGCGAGCTGCGCAACTTCGAGGAGAACGCTTCGGCCGAATAGCGGCCGCGCCCGCGATGTGCGGAATCTGTGGGATCGTCGGACCGGCCCCGGTCGATCGCGAGGTGCTGGAGCGGATGACTCGCACGCTGCAGCACCGCGGTCCCGACGACGAGGGACTCCACGTCACCGAGTACGAGGACGGCGGAGCCGTCGCTCTCGGCTTCCGCCGCCTCTCGATCATCGACCTCGAAACGGGCAACCAGCCGATCGGGAACGAGGACGGCTCGCTCCAGGTCGTCCTCAATGGCGAGATCTACAACTACCGCCACCTGCGCGCCGACCTCGTCGCGCGCGGGCATCGCTTCGCGACGAGCACCGACACGGAGGTGATCGTCCATCTCTACGAGGACCTCGGTGCGCGCTGCGTCGAGCGGCTCAACGGCATGTTTGCGTTCGCGCTCTGGGACGAGAACGATCGGCGTCTGCTGCTCGCCCGCGACCGGTTCGGGAAGAAGCC
>JBOHBD010000160.1:0-6783 GCA_050698195.1 Gaiellaceae bacterium | reverse complement strand
GGGCGGTTAGCTCAGTTGGGAGAGCACCAGCTCGACAAGCTGGGGGTCACTGGTTCGAGCCCAGTACCGCCCATCGAATCCCCTGCAAAATGGTTCGTAGCGATGCCTCGGCTTGACGAAGGCAGTTAGTCAAGTTTTGGGCACGTTAGACGCGCCGTGCTGAACATGCGTGAGGCCGCAGCGGGGCTCGCAGACAGATCAACCATACTGCGCACCCACTCCCGCACCGTCGACGTGCAAGGAAGCGGTGCTCGCCAAGGCGGTCGCCCGCCGGCTCGAGAAGCGGTACTTCAAGCCCGCGGAGTAAGACGTGGATGGCTCGGAGGCCGCGCCGGCGCGGCGCCTCCCCCGTCCGGCAATTTCAGCCTTTTATAAGGGCGCAGGGGTGCCGGGTCGCGCCATCCTTGATCTCGAAGACGGATGCAGCGCTCTTCACGAGAGGAGAGGAGGAGGTTCCGATGCGGAAGAAGGTCGCGGCGCTGGTGGTGGCGTTTGGCGCCCTACTCACATTCGTGGCACCGGCGTTTCCCTTTACAGTCGTCAACCCGGTAACCGGTGAGTGCCGTCAGGTCTTGGTCCCGGGTCCCGCGACATTCCCGGGTAACTGGGAGGTCGTAAGCGCGACTCCAGCCGCTGGTCCTGGCCCCTGGAACGGGCACGGGCACGCGAACGACAACTCTGCGCTCGGACCCGTGCTCTGCCCGTAGCCCGAGCGTGCGCCGAGTCTGGCTGCGAAGGGCGCCCTTCGAGTTCTGCACCAGTCGAAGGCGTTGGGGTCGACATGGCAACAATGGCGACGCACGACGTTCGCTCGCCATCGCTCGAGAGCCCGCCGGCCCGCCGGATTTCGCTCAACCATGCGCCCAAGCGAACAACAGCGACCTGGGGCGAACGGTCGCTCCGAATCGACGAGCTGGGGGTCACCGGCTCGAGCCCAGTACTGCCCATCCCTCACGTCGGCGGAGCAGCGCGTGGCTCGTCTACGACGTGCGGCTCCGGACGGCTCCACATCGCGGCTGCGAGCGGCCACAGCGCGGCCACTCCGGCCACGCCGTGCACGTAGAGCGTCTCGCCCAGGGGAAGAAAGCGCACTGCGGCCGTGACGACGAGCGCGCCCACGACGAGCTTCGCCACGCCCGGGCTCACGACTCCGGTGTCGGCGATCCCCTTGGCGAAGCCGAGGATCCCGAGCGTGAACGCGAGTGCGCCGATCGCAACCGTCGGGATCACCCACGGAACCAGCTCCTCCTGTGTCTGCTCGACGTCACCCCCTGCCTCGGCGGCAGCGAGCGGGCCGAACTCCATCCCGGCCTGCACCGCGAACATCGTGCAGCCGAGTACGACGAACGGGAGCGCGATGTTGCTCCAGCGGTGCTCTCCGGCCTTGCGCAGGTAGCTACGGACGGCGACGAAGGCGACCGCGAGGAGCCCGTACGCGATGGCGACCGCGAGATGCGCCAGCCCCCATCGCGTCGTGTCGGACTCGACCGCCGCGGCGAGCTCTCCGCTGTCGAAGAAGCCCGAGAGGTACGGGTGGTAGAGCACTCCGGCGAGAAGCACCGCGGGTGCGACCGCGACGATCGCTGCTCCGAGTCGCGTCCTCGTCGTCACGTCGTCTGAAGGATTGCGCAGATCGGCACGCCGCGCCGCCTCGCCGACCGTCACCCCGCCCGGACCGGCCGTTCGCGTTAGGTTGGGCGCGTGAAGATCCGCGCCGCCGTGCTCGAGGAGCTCGGCCAGCTGCCCGCCGCGCAGGGGGTCGTCGAGAGAAGGTCGGCGACTGCGTGAGCTCCGTGCGGGCCGGCGACCACGTCGTGACGCTGTTCGCTCCCGAGTGCGGCGAGTGCGTCCACGGCCGCAGTCGGAGGACGAATCGCTGCGTCGCCGGGACGGAGTCCGCAGCATCATCCTCCAGTAGCCGATGATCGCGACCCGCGGCCTGACACATGTCGCGCTCGAGGTGCGCGACCCGGATCGGTCGCTGCGCTTCTATCGGGACGTGCTCGGGGTCGTGGAGGTCTACCGAAGCGAAGGCTTCGTCCAGGCGCAGACGCCCGGAAGCTGGGACGTGCTCGTCTTCACGGCCGGGCTGGAGGGGAGGGCCGACTCCGGCGGCGTCGGCCACTTCGGCTTCCGGCTCGTCGACGCGGCGGACATCGACGACGCCGTGCACGCGGTCGAGGCTGCGGGAGGCACCATCCTGCGGCGCGGCGAGTTCGGCCCCGGCGAGCCATACGTCTTCTTCGAGGACCCCGACCGCTACGAGGTGGAGATCTGGTACGAGCCCCCGACGACTGCCGATCCCCCGACCCTTGCGCCCGGAGGGGGGCGTGAGTAGCCTGGTGCGAGGTCGTGCGCTTGCCCACACGCACCGGTCTGGTTCTCGCCGTCACGGCCGCGGTCGTAGCGCTTCCGACTGCCGGCACGTCCGCGCCGGCGCTCGTCACGGCGAACAGCACGACGTACAACGACTCGACCGGCGAGGATCCTGCAGCGCCGGACATCACGACGATCGTCGTCTCGAACACCGATGCCGGCATCGTCTCGTTCCGGGTCAACGTCCCCAACCGCCCGTCGCTGGGCCAGGACATGCTGATCGACCTCTTCGTCGACACGGACAACAACACGACGACGGGGTCGCAGGACATCCCTGGTATCGACTACGTGATCGAGCTCGCCCGGGGCGAGATCAACCTCTTCAGGTGGGATGGGACGGACTTCACGCGACGGTTCGGGGACCCCTCGGCGGTGACGCTCAGCTTCTCGTACCAGGGCGGCGTCACGATCCGGATCTCGGCGGCCGAGCTGGGCAACACGAAGCAGTTCAACTTCCTGACCATCGTCGAGAGCGGAGTCGTCGTCGATCCCGTCACCGGCGATCTCGACTTCACGAATGCCAAGGAAGACGCGGCTCCTGGCGGCGGCGTCGGCTTCTTCAGCTACACCGTCGTGATCGCCAGGCCGACGCTCGTCGTGCGCAGAGTCGTGACGACACCCAGGGCTCCGGCGGCGGGCAAGCGCTTCACGTTGCGGATGACCGCGGCGAGGTCGGACACGGGCGCCGTCCTCCGGAACGGGCGCGTCAAGTGCGTCGGCCGGGCGGGGAAGACGCGGCTCCGGGCGCAGGTCGCACGGGTCACGCGCGGCGCGGTCGTCTGCACGTGGCTGATCCCGAAGAATGCGAAGGGAAAGAGGTTCAGGGGGTCGGCGGCGGTGGTGTTCGAAGGCCTTCGGGCCACGAGGAGCTACTCGGCGAGGATCCGCTAGCCCGCTTCTCGTGCGCCGCCTCGCACTCGCCTGTGCCGTAGCAGTCGTCGCTTCCACCGGGACCGCCTCCGGAGCGCTCGACCCGCTGCCGGAATCCCTTCGGGACCATTCGTCTCCCCGCCTCCGGCAGGGGCCCGACGCGCGAACGCTGGCGCCGGAGGCGACGGCGGCGAACCGAACGCGCGTCATCGTCACGCTCGACGAGCCTCCGCTCGCCGCCGCGGCGCCGCGCAGCGCCTTCGCGACCGTCGGCGCCCGCCAGAAGCTGACTCTCGCGAGCTCGTTCTCGCGCACGTACCTCGCGGGCATCGAGGCCGCCCAGCAGCGGGCAATCGCGAGCCTGCGCACGGCGATGCCCGAGGCCAAGGTCTCGCGCCGCTACCGCGTGCTGCTGAACGGCTTCGCGGTGAGCCTCCCGTACGAGAAGCTCCCGGAGCTGATCGAGCTCGGCATCGCCGAGAAGGTGTACCCGAGCTACACGTACACGAGGTCGATGAACAGAGGCCCCGCCGTGATCGGCGCGCCCCAGTTCGCCGCGTTGACGGGTGCAAAAGGGGAGGGCGTCAAGGTCGCGGTCGTCGACGACGGGGTCGACCACGAGCACGCCTTCCTCGCTCCGAACGGGCTCTCGTATCCCGCCGGCTTCCCGAAGGGCCCCGGGGGCTCGACGACGCCGAAGGTGATCGTCGCCCGTGGCTTCGCAGGCCCGGGCGCGAACAGCGCGCCGCTCGATCGCGAGCAGTCGTTCCACGGAACCTTCGTCGCCGGCGTGATCGCGGGCGCCGAGAGCACCGACGTACCTGCGGGCCGCGAGGGGTTCTGCGCGGAGGCTCAGGGAGGCTGCCACCCGGCCGTGCAGGGCCTGAGCGGCGTCGCCCCACGCGCGTACATCGGGAACTACCGCGTGTTCAACGTGCCGCTGCCGCTCGGCGGCTGCTGCTCCGGAACGACACCCGAGATCGTCGCCGCCTTCGAGGCGGCGGTGACGGACGGCATGGACGTCATCAACTTCTCCGGCGGCGGCCCACAGGCCGACCCGCGGACGGACGCGATGATGGAGGCGGTCGCGAACGTCGTCCGGGCGGGCGTCGTCCCGATCACCTCCGCCGGCAACGATCGCGACTTCTTCGGCCTCGGCACGGCGGGCTCGCCCGCGACGGCGCCCGACGCGATCAGCGTCGGAGCGACGGCCAACTCGCACGTCTTCGGCCCGTCCCTCGCTGTCGTGTCGCCTTCCGTCTCGTTCGGGAGGATTCCGTTCGTCCCGACCGACAACGTACCTCCGTCGTGGATCTCCGCCGACCAGCGGCTCGTCGACGTGGGCTCGATCGGAGGCGCCAGCAGGCTTCTCTGCGGCGAGGGCCCCGCGCTCCCCGCGAACTCGCTTCGCGGCGCGATCGCGCTCGTCTCTCGCGGCGGTTGCTCGTATCGCGCGAAGGTCGCCCGCGTCCGAGATGCGGGCGCCGTCGGAATGGTCATCGCGGAGAATCGGCCCGGCGACCCAGGTTTCGCGCTCGTCTCGGGCTCCGGCGGGGCGATCTCAGATCTGGACGGCGCGAGGCTCCGCTCGGCGATGGCCGGAGCGGGCGGCGCCGTCACGGTCCGCTTCAGTCGAGACACGCTCGAGGTCCCGACGACGTGGGCGGGGGTCCCCACGAGCTTCTCGGCCGGAGGCTTGACGCCGTTCGGGCATGCGCTCAAGCCGGACCTCATGGCGCCCGGGGCGAACATCCTCTCGTCGACGCTCCCGGAGAGCGCCGGCGATCCCTTCTCGATCTCCGCCGGAACGAGCTTCTCCGCGCCGCACGTCTCCGGCGCCGCCGCCCTCCTCCTCCAGCGCCACCCGAGCTGGACGCCGAAGCAGGTGAAGTCGGCGCTCATGTCGACGGCCGGACCCTCCTTCGCCGACTCCTCGCTCACCCAGGAGGCGTCGGTTCTCGTCCAGGGAGCCGGGTTGGCGCGGGTTGCGGCCGCCGACGATCCGGCGATCTTCACCGACCCCCAGTCGCTCTCCTTCGGCTACCTCGACGTCAACGCGGGAGCTGCGAACCGGACGATCCCCGTCACGGTCTCCGACGCGGGCGGGGGCGCGGGCGCATGGAGCGTCGAGATCCGGCCCCAGGTCGCATCGAGCGGCGCGACCGTGGAGGCGGCGCCGTTCACCCTCGGGACGGGAGGGACGGCTGTCGTCCAGATGACCGCTCGGGCCGCGTCGGGCGCGCCGCAGGGCGACAACTTCGGGTTCGTGCTGCTTCGCCGCGGCGACGTCGTGCGCAGGGTCCCGTACGCGTTCTCGGTGACCCGACCCCGACTGGGGAACGCGCGTGTCACTCCGCTTCGTCTGCGCCAGACGGGCGACACCCGGACCGGGGAAGACCACGCGCAGGTGTACCGCTGGCCGACCTCCCCGTTCGCGGTCCTCGGGCTCTTCGGCGTCGACCCCTCCGTGTCGGACGACGGCAGGGAGAAGGTGTACTCGCTCGACATCCCGCGCCAGGCGGTCAACGCCGGTGTGGTGGTCGAGCGTCCTCGGATCAGGATCAACGCGTCGATCGAGTCGCTCCTGAGCTCCAACCAACCGATCCACCCGTGGTTCCTCGGCTCGCTCGACGAGAACGACGTGCTCGGCTATGCGGGAATCCCGAACAACTCGAACGGGCTGATGCCCGACTTCCTCTTCAACGTCGGGGTGGCGGGCGGCGTCTTCCTCCCGCCGGGGCGCTACTACGTCTCTGTGGACTCGGGGCGCGATCTCTTCACCGGCCGCTCGCTGGCCGGGCCCTTCACCCTGCGGTCCTGGGTCAACGACGTGCGACCGCCGAACATCTCGCTGATCACGTCACGTGTCTCCGCGGGCCGTCCGACGGTCGTGGCACGCGTGCGCGACGCAGCGTCCGGCGTCGACCCGCTGTCGCTGCTGCTGCTCTTCGGGACGAACCAGCTCGGCGCGAACCAGTACGACCCCGAGACCGGGGTCGCGGTCTTCTCGATCCCGCGGGACGTGAACCCGCTCGAGCCGGGGTCCGAGTTCATGCGGATCTTCGCGTCCGACAATCAGGAGACGAAGAACATCCACACCGAGGGTGTGAACCCGATGCCGAACTCACGCTTCCGGGGGATCCGCATGGAGGTCGTCAATCGGCCGACGGTCACGTGGATCACGCCGAACAGGAACGCCTGCCTCCCAGCGCGCGCCAGGCTGAAGGTGGTCGCGGGCTCGCGCGAGTCGGTCTCCTCGGTCGGCTTCTTCGACGGGAGGCGCCAGATCGGCCGCGTCCGGCGGCACGTCGACGGGGTCTACGAGATGACCTGGCGGACCGCCGGGAAGAAGCGCGGGCGCCACACGCTGACGGCGATCGTCTCCGACACGCGCGGCCGCGAGGCCGAGGCGGCCCGGCCCGTCCGGATCTGCCGCTGAGGAGCTTGAGGCTTGATGCGAAATTCCCGCGGGCCGGATGACGGCCACGACCCAGCCGGGCGCCGCACTCACGCGTCGCACAGGCTTCGAGCCTGCAC
>JBOHBD010000159.1:0-4168 GCA_050698195.1 Gaiellaceae bacterium | reverse complement strand
CGCCGTAGACGGTCGTCCGCTGACGCGGCACGCGACCGGCGGAGCGGATCAGCTGCTCCATCTGCTCGGGCGGCATCTCCTGCCCGTACGCCGCGCCCGCCGAGCGGGAGATCGACTCGTTCATCAGCGTCCCGCCGAGGTCGTTTACCCCGGACCGCAGCGCCTGGCGCGTCCCGTCCGGGCCGAGCTTCACCCACGAGGCTTGGATGTTCGTGATCCACGGGTGGAGCGCGAGCCGTCCGGCGGCGTGGACGAGGAGCGCCTCGCGGAAGGTCGGTCCGCGACGCGCGCGGCCCTGGACGTACATCGGCGCCTCCATCGGAACGAACGGGAGCGGAACGAACTCGGTGAAGCCGCGCGAGCGCTGCTGCTGCTCCCGCGCCCGCAGCAGGTGCCGCGCCCAGCTCCTCGGCGTGTCCGCGTGCCCGAACATCAGCGTGACGTTCGAGTTGAGCCCCATTCGGTGCGCGGCGTCGTGCACGCCGAGCCACTGGGCGGTCGTGACCTTGTCCGGGCAGATGATCCGCCGCACCTCGTCGTCGAGCACCTCCGCGGCGGTGCCCGGAAGCGAGCCGAGCCCGAGATCGCGCAGGTGCGCGAGGTACTCCGCGAGGCCGAGCCCGAGCGTCGCCGCCCCCTGCCAGATCTCGAGCGCCGAGAACGCGTGGACGTGGAGCCCGGGGACGGCGTCCTTGATCGCGCGCACGACGTCCGCGTAGTACTCGCCGGTGAACGCGGGGTGGATCCCGCCCTGGAGGCAGACCTCGGTCGCCCCGCGCTCCCACGCCTCCCGCGAGCGGCGGACGATCTCCTCGAGCGGGACGAGGTACGGCGCGCCGCGCAGGTTCCTCGCCAGCTTCCCTTTCGAGAACGCGCAGAAGCCGCAGCGGAAGTAGCACACGTTCGTGTACTGGATGTTCCGGGTGACGACGTAGGTCACCTCGTCGCCGCACACGTGGCGCCGGAGCCGGTCGGCTGACTCGAGGACGCGGTACAGCTCCTCGCCACGCGCCGAGAGGAGGCGCGTGATCTCCTCCTCGCCGAGATCCTCGCTCGCGAGCCCGAGCGGGAGCGCGTCCCCGCGGACCAGGAAGGGGATCTGCCCCGGCTCGCCCGGCGCCCAGGTGTCGTCGCGCGCGAGGCCGGCCGCGTCGGCGGCACGGCGCACGTGGGGCGCAACTGCGGGATCGACCCAGCGCTCGAGGTCGGCGACCTGCTCGGGGTAGATCGCGAGGCGCGGCGCGAGCTCGAGACCACGGCCGCGCGTCGCCTCCGCGAGCCGTTCGATCTCCGGCCACGGCGCCTCCGGGTTGACGTGGTCGATCGTCACCGGCGAGACGCCGCCCCAGTCGTCGATCCCGGCGTCGAGCAGGCCCGGGAAGTCCTCGTACGCGAGATTCGGGGGGGCCTGCACGTGCCAGTCCGGGCCGAGGAGAATGCGCGCAGCAGCGATCGTCCACAGGTGCTCCTCGAACGAGGGCTCGGGATGCGCGGCCATCCGCGTGCCGGGCTTCGCGCGGAAGTTCTGGACGATGACCTCCTGGACGTGCCCGTGCTCCTCGCCGAGCGCGCGCAGCGCGAGTAGCGCATCGATCCGCTCCTCCCGGGTCTCGCCGATGCCGATCAGGATCCCGCTCGTGAACGGGATCGCGAGCTCGCCGGCGAGGCGGATCGTCTCCAGGCGGCGAGCCGGGATCTTGTCGGGGGAGGCCCAGTGCGGTCCTCCCCGCCGGCCCAGCCTCTCCGCCGTCGTCTCGAGCATGATCCCCATCGAGGCGCTCACCGGTCGCAGCAGCTCGAGCTCGGCGCGCGTCATCACGCCGGGATTCAGGTGCGGCAGGAGGCCCGTCTCCTCGAGGACGAGTCGCGCACAGCGGGCGAGGTACTCGAGCGTGGTCTCGCAGCCGAGCGCGCGGAGCTCCTCGCGCGCGACCTTGTAGCGGAGCTCCGGCTTGTCTCCGAGCGTGAAGAGCGCCTCGCGGCAGCCGGCGACGGCACCCGCGCGCGCGATCGCGTGCACCTCCTCCTCGGTCATGAACGCGCGCTCCCCGCGCCGCGGGGGCCGCGCGAACGTGCAGTAGCCGCAGACGTCGCGGCAGAGCGTCGTCAGGGGAATGAAGACCTTCGGCGAGTACGTGACGAGCGGGGCCCGCCGCAGGCGTCGCGCTTCCGAGAGGAGCTCGTCGAGCGGTGCGGCCAGAAGGTCGGGAGGAGCGCTCACGTCTTGCGCGAGCATACGTCGATGAGACGGGTGCGCATTCGTCTCACCGGAGACGAGCGAGCGAAGGAGAGTAGATGAAGTTCCTGTTCCTGATCCGCGGTGACGCCGACGGCGAAGCTGCGCTGACCCCCGACGAGCGTCGTGCGATCGTCGCCGAGCACATGGCGTACGCACGCATGCTCCGCGCGCGAGGTGTGTACGTGCTGGGCGAGGCGCTCGAGGGCCCCGAGTCGGCAGCGGTCGTGCGGCCGGGCGAGAAGCCCTTCGTGACCGACGGCCCGCTTGCGGAGACGAAGGAGGCGATCGGAGGCATCTACGTCGTCGAGTGCGCGAGCCGGGAGGACGCGCTCGAACTCGCCGGCAAGGTGCCGGCGAGCCCAGGAGTGGCGGTCGAGGTGCTCACGATCGCCGGGGACTGAGACCGAGACTCGGTTTCGGGGCTAGCCGGAACGAGAGTAGCGCCGCCGCGTCAGCGCCTGCCCCCCGCGGCGGAAGAGGCCGCCGACGCCGTTCGGGAGGAAGAACATGAGCAAGATCAAGACGACGCCGTAGATGATCGCGGGCGCTCCCGGCTCCTTCGTCCGGTCGACGATGAAGCCGGGCAGGTTCGCGGCCCAGCCCTCGCCCTGCGCCCAGAGCGGGAGGAACTGGATGAAGATCGCGCCGAAGACGAGCCCGGCGAGACCGCCGAGCCCACCGACTACGACCCCGACGAGCAGGAAGATGGAGAGCGCGATCGGGAAGGTGTCCGGGTTGACGAACGTCGTCGCGATGGCGAACAGAGACCCCGCCACGCCCGCGTACGCCGCGCTGATTCCGAAGGCGAGCGTCTTGTACCGCGCGAGGCTCACGCCGGACGACACGGCCGCGGTCTCGCTGTCGCGCACGGCGCGGAAAGCCCGTCCGGTGCGGCCTCGGAGGATGATCCACGCGACCGCGAAGAGAACGAGCGCGATCGTCCAGCAGAGGTAGTAGAGCCAGTCGTTGAAGACGAGCGAGCGTCCGAGCACGTCGACCGGGGTGATGCTCGCCGTGAGCTCGGGGATGCCGAAGAGGTTGACGCCCGAGCCACCACCGGTGAACTCCTCGAAGCGCTTCACCGCCGAGGGCATCGCAACCGCGATCGCGAAGGTCGCGAGCGCGAGGTAGAGCCCCGACAGGCGCAACGCCGGGAGACCGAACGCGAGTCCGGCGAGACCGGCGACGACGCCGGCGACCGGAATCGTCCAGATGTCCTTCATCCCGCCGCCGATCCCGAGGAGACCCTCTTGGCCGAACTGCTCGTTCCCGGCCATGAGGATCGCCGTCGTGTACCCGCCGATCGCCATGAACGCCCCGTGGCCGAGTGAGATCTGCCCCGTGTACCCGGTGAGGATGTTGAGACCGAGCAGGGCGATCAGGTAGATGCCGACGTACGCGAACTGCTGAGCGCGAAACGCGCTGATGAAGCCGGGGAGGGCGAGGATGAGCACGACGAAGGCGGCAAACGCCACCACCCCGACGATCTGCTTGCTGCGTGGCGTCATACGCGCTTCATCTCCGGCCGCCCGAAGATCCCGGACGGCTTGACGAGCAGTACGACGAGGATCACGAGCAGGGCGACGGGGAGCTTGAGCTCAGCGCCGACGAAGTCGCTGTAGACGCCGATGAGGTTCAGCATGACACCGAGCGTGAGCCCGCCCACGACGGCGCCGAACGGTGAGTCGATGCCTCCGAGAACGGCTGCGGCGAAGGCATAGATCAGGATCGGCTGCATCATCTGCGCGTCGAGGCCGACGCTGGGCGCGGTCAGCATCCCGGCGACCCCGCCGAGGACGGCCGCAAGCCCCCAGCCGAACGCGAGCATCCAGGTCACCCTCACGCCGACGAGACGTGCCTCGGCGGGATTCACCGCCGCCGCGCGGAGCGCGAGGCCCAGCTTGGTGAACTGGAAGAGGAGCCACAGGA
>JBOHBD010000158.1:0-9294 GCA_050698195.1 Gaiellaceae bacterium | reverse complement strand
GCGGCTGCTCATGGCCGGTTCCCGAGCGCGAATACGGCGCTCGGTGCGTGTGGCGCCGCCGGGCGGCGGCGCCACACGCTCTCCGAGCGCGAACGATTCAGTTCAGGAGTGGAACTCAGGCTGGAACCTGCGGATGTTCGCCTTCGTCCCGATCGCCCCGATCGGGCTCAGCGTGAGCGGGTTGATCGAGCGACTCCCGACGTTGGCGCCTCTGACGGCACGAATCAGGAGGTTGGCCGCGATCCTCGCCTCGGTGCGCGGGATGTAGACCGCGCAGCCGAAGAGCTTGCCGGCGAGGATGTCGCGCTTCGACTCGAACGTGCAGCCGTTGCCGAAGAACCTGATGTCGTCCTCCTTCCCTGCGAGCCGGGCCGCACGGTATGCGCCCGCCACCATCTGGTCGCCGCTCGACACGATGACGTCGAGCCCCGGGTTCGCCTGAAGGACGTTCTGGGTCGCCTTGAGCGCCGGCCCGGCGAGATAGCCGCCGGGCTGGACCGCGACGACCTTGATGCTCCGTTTCTTCTTGGTCACGGAGTACAGGCCATCCGTTCGCGCCTTCTCGAGCGGAAGCTCGGGCAAGCCGGGCAGCCAGAACACCTCACACGGGTTCTTCCCGCGGCAGGCGCGTACCGTGAGCTGGCCGAGGGCCCGACCGTTCTGGAAGAAGCCGATGCCGATCTGGGCCGTCAGTCCCGGGATCTGCACCTTCGTGTTTCGAATGTTCGGGCCGCAGGGAACGAGGGTGCACGCGACTTTCACGTCCTGCGCGATCGCGCGCTTGATCGTCGGCGTCAGCGGGCCTCCGTCGTTCGGTCCGATGAACCACGCGTCGAAGCGCTTGGAGATCAGCGCGTCGCGAAGCTGGTTGACCTGCTTGGTCGTGTTGAACTGGCCGTCGAAGACCGAGACCTTGACGTTCCCCTGCTTCTTCGCGGCATCCCGGACGCCCTGGAGCGCGGCGGCCCAGTAGGTGTTCGCGGCCGACGCGAGGAACACGGCGACCCGGACCCTCTTCGCCTGCTCCGGCCGACCACCTGCGGCTGGGACCAGCGTCGCCGAGATGGCGACGGCAGCGGTGATGGCAAGGACGGGGAGCAGCCTCACTCGTCTCATGCGAGCCCTCCTTGAGGATTGGCGGAGCGCCCCGCGACCCACGCACCCATCGGACACCAGACCACCCGCTCTTGGATCCCAGACGCTCACACGGATACAAGTGGTGATGCTACGACCCCGGCCGCCACGCAGTCAAGCCGACGTGCGACGCCGCGGAGACCGCTCAGCTGACGCGAGCGGCCTCCGCGACCGTCGGTTACCTCGTGTCGGCGATCTCGACCTTGCGTGGCTCGGCGGCCTCCAGCTTCGCCGCGTGCACGACGAGGACGCCCTTCGCGAACTCCGCGCCGACACTCTTCGGGTCCGCCTCGGGCGGAAGCTCGAACCGCCGCTCGAATGCGTTCTCGAGTCGCTCGCGGAGCCGGTACTCCTTCTTTCGCTCGTCCTTCGCCTCCGTCCGCTCGCCTTCGACGGCGAGCGTGCGATCGCTCACCTCGACCGTGAGCTCCCTCTCCTCGAAGCCGGGCACCTCGAGCTCGAACGCGTATTCCTTGTCGGTCTCGTACACGTCCGCTGCCGGAATTGCGGCTGGAACGATGCCGGACTCGATCGCGTCAGCGGGGAACGGATCGGCTCCGCGCGGCCTTCCTATCCGGCTCGTCTCAAATCGCTCGAGATACGTGGTCGGCCCTCCCACAGACGCATCACCGCTGCTCGCCGGTCAGCGCGGAGAAACCGGAAAGTGCGGTACGTCGAGGCGGGGAGCTCTTTGGTCGTCCCACCGCCACGTCACCGTCGACTGCACGGAGACGACGCCTGGAACCCGCGCCACGAAGCGCGGGAGGAGCTCCGCCTCCAATCTCCGCTCGAGCTCGCCCGAGAGGGTCACCTCACCGCGCTCGACACGCACGAACGGCGCCCTCCCCTCGATCCACAGCGTGCGCCACACGACGTCTTCACGGATCTCGCGTGCGATCTCGTCATCAGAACGCGCGAACGCCTTCACGAGGTCGGAGCGCGTCACGATCCCGACCAACGTGTCCTTCGAGCTGACCGGAAGTCGCTTGATCCCGTTCTCGGTCATCAGGCGGGCAGCCTCGGCGACCGATGCTCGAGAGCCCACCGTGATCGCCGGGGCCGTCATGGCCTCGCCGGCGGTTCTGGCAGCGAGCCTTTCGTCGTCCGGCACGCCGCCGTCGAGCAACCACCCGATCACCCCTGCATGGCGAGGCTCGGGACCGCGCTCCTTGATCAGGATGTCGGCCTCCGAGACGACCCCGACAACCGCGCGATCCTGGTCGACGACTGGCACTCCGGAGATGCGGTGCTCCACGAGCAGCTCCGCGACGTCCTTCAACGATGTCTCGGGCGCGACGGTGATCACATCGCGTCTCATGAGATCCTCGACCTTCACGGCGTCACCTCTCTCGTTCAGCGGTTCCCGACGCACGGGAGCCGCGGCTCTTTGGATGCGGGGCGAAGTGCTCGACGAAGGCTCGGAGCCGGGAAAGAGTCGACTGACGTGGCCGTCGTCGCTCCAGCGTACGACGAAGGGCGCACGCCCGTCCTCTCCGAGTACCTCCAGGATCTCGCCGTCGCGCGGGTGCTCGCCCAACCGGCGAGGGCGAATGACGATGCGGTCTCCGGGTCGTGCACGCAAGCCGGCTCCGGCATTGTTTGACGAGCTCAACGACGACTCCTTTCGCCTTCTCGTGGCGAACGATGCGCGGAGCAGCCTGCCGCGGCATCGGGAAGAACACCGACTCCGTTGCGGAAGAACCACGGGCGACGTTCGCGGCCGAGTTGCGAGGAACGGTTGGCCTTGCCTTACGGACTGGCCCGCGGCGGCGGGATCCGGCAGTTCGGCTCGGGCCCTTTGGCGACGGTCGTGCAGGATCTTCTGTCGATCGTGGCGTACTTCGCCGTCGCCGCCCTGCTCGTCGCGTGACCGGCTACGTCCCGGTCACCGTCGACGCGAGCGCGCCGATCGAATAGGCGACGGCAGCGGCGAGGGCACCTACGAAGAGCATCTCGAGCCCGCTCCGCATCCAGCCGAGACGGGTGATGACCGCGCGCGAGGCTCCCACCGCGAACAGCGTCGCGAGCGTCAGCGTGACGGAGACGGGGAAGCGCAGATCGTCGGCGAACGGCGCGAGGTAGGCGACGAGCGGGACCATGCCGGCCGTGACAAAAGCGGCCACCGTGGCCGCGCCGTGGCGCGCAGCCTCTGGACGACTCGCGCGTTCGTCGACCTCGGCGTACGAGCGGCGGGAGAGGAAGTTGCTCGCCCCCATGGAGAATCCGTCCGCGAGGAGGTTCGCGAAGCCGAGGATCAGGATGATCCGCTCGGAGAGGTCGGCGCCGACGACGCCGGACACGACGGCGAAGGTCGTGATGATTCCGTCGTTCGCGCCGTAGACGAGATCGGGAAGGTAGTGGCGGATCAGCCTCGAGTGCCTCGGAAGAGCCGGCGTTCGGGTCACGCGCATGCCCCCTCGAGCGTCCAGCCCACCCGCCGGAACAACATCTTGCCGGCCTCGACGCACAGGAACGGCACCAGCGCGAGCACGGTGACGAGACCGAGCTCGGGGACGCCGAGGGGCACGGTGCCGAGCGGCTCGTTCAGGGCCGGCAGGTAGACGGCGACGAGCACGAGGGCGGCGGAGAGGACGACGCTCCCCACCAGATAGAGGTTGCGAGATGCCTCCCAGGCAGCGCGGACGGGTGAGCGCAGCGAGAAGACGAGCGCGAGCTCCGCGAAGGCGATCGTCGCGAAGGCCATCGTTCGTGCCTCGTCTCCGCCGTCGGAGCGACCGACGAGAAAGGCCGCGAGTGCGGCGAGCCCCACGAGGATGCCGATTGCAGCGAGCGCTCCCCACGCTCGGGGCGGGAACAGCCGGTCTCCGCGCTCGGGCGCTCGCCGCATCGTGTCGGGCGCCGGGGGGTCGCGCGTGAGCGCAACGGCAGGCAAGCCGTCCGTGAGGACGTTGACGAGAAGCACCTGCACGACCGTCATCGGCATGGCGAGACCGGCGGGAATCGCAACGGCGAAGAGTGCGACTTCGCCCAGATTCGCGGAGAGCAGGAAGGCCACGAACTTACGGATGTTGTCGGCGATCGCGCGCCCCTCCCGGATCGCCGCGACGATGGTCGCGAAGTCGTCGTCCGTGAGTACGACGTCGGCCGCCTCGCGGGCCGGCTCGGTGCCCGCTCGCCCCATGGCCACGCCGACATCCGCCCGTCGGAGAGCGGGTGCGTCGTTGACGCCGTCCCCGGTGACTGCCACAACCTCTTGCTCGGCTTGCAACAACTCGACGAGGCGCAGCTTCTCCGCGGGTGTGACGCGTGCGTGAATCGCATCCTCCGGCAGGTCGAGCGCGCGGCCGATCGCTCTCGCAGTGAGTGGGTGGTCTCCGGTCACCATCTCCACGCGCAGGCCCGCCGAGCGCGCCTCCCCGACCGCATCGTGGGCAGTTTCCCGAAGCGGATCGTGCAGCGCGACGAGCCCGACGAGGCGGAGCTCGCGCTCGAGCTCGTCGTCCTCCAGCGACGCGTCCGGGAGTGGCCGCTCGGCGACGGCGAGCACCTTCAGGCCCCTGGAAGCCCAGTCCTCAGCCACGGCTTCGATCGACGCGGCTCCGTCGGCCTCCACCGTCGAGCGCTCGAGCACGACCTCGGGGGCCCCTTTCACGTACACGCGAAGGCCATCCTCCTCCTCGTAGACGAGAGTCATCCGCTTGCGCAGCGGATCGAAAGGCAGCTCACGCAAGAGACGCCGCCGCTCGAGCAGCACCGGGCGCGTGAGACCGCGCTCGTGCGCCGCGAGCGCGAGCGCCGCGTCGACCGGATCGCCGGCAGGCCTGAGATCTCCCTCCCCGGCAAGCAGCCGCGCGGTCGAGGCCAGGGCCGCCGCCGCGAGCAGCTCTCGCTCGTCACGTCCGCGCGCGGGCCAGGCGTCGGCCAGGCGGAGCCGATTCTCGGTCAGCGTGCCCGTCTTGTCGGAAGCGATCACCGTCGCGCTCCCGAGCGTCTCGACGGCGGTGAGCCGGCGAACGATCGCGCCTCGCGCGGCCATCTCGCGAGCGCCCAGCGCAAGGGCGATCGTGACCGTCGCCGTCAGTCCCTCGGGAACGGCCGCGACGGCCACGGACACCCCGACCAGAAATGCCTCCTCGAGCGAGGAGCCGCGGGCGAGCATCGCTCCGCCAAGGGCAAGCGTCACGACGACGCCGAAGCCGACCATCAGCCGCGTGAGCGCGCCTACACGACGCTGCAGCGGCGTCGGCGGCGGCTTCGCCCGCTCCGTCAGGCCCGCGATCTCACCAAGCTCCGTCGCAGACCCGGTGGCCGTGACGATCGCGCGACCCCGCCCGCGCGTCACCGATGAGCCCGCGTAGGCCATCGAGGAGCGCTCGGCCAGCGGTGTCTCCTCGGACACCGGCTCGATCGCCTTGTCTACGGGCAGGGACTCGCCGGTCAGGGTCGACTCGTCGACGGCAAGCCCCGCGGTCGCCACCAGCCGTCCGTCCGCCGGCACCCGCTCACCCTCGCGGAGAACGACGAGATCACCTGGAACGACCTGATCGATGCCGACCTCGCGCTCCCGGCCGGCGCGGATGACGCTCGCGTGCCGCTCGAGCACCTCGCGGAGTGCGAGCACTGCGCGCTCGGCCCGTGCTTCCTGGACGAAGCCGAGGAGCGCGTTCAGGAGCACGATCGCCGCGATCGCCGCCGCCTCGATCCGCTCGCCGATCGAGACCGAGACCAGGACCGCGCCGATCAGAAGCGCCACCAGCGGGTCGGCGAACTGGCGAAGCGCGATCGCACCGAAGGCCGGCCGGCGGACGCGTGCCAGCCGATTGGGCCCGAACCGGAGGAGACGCGCCTCCGCCTCGGGCTCGCTCAAGCCATGTTCGAGATCGCCGGCGAGCTCTTTCGCGACATCCTCAGAGGCCAGCGCGTGCGGGACTCTCACCTCGTCCGCGCGCAATCGAAGGATGCGATCATTCCCCTCGCGGCGTCCTGCCGAGCTGTGGCGCATGCTGCCTGCTGAGGTCGAGGGCGACGGCCAGCATCAGCGTGCCGGCCCACCAGTTCACGGGATCGAGCGTAAGGGACTCGTTGTCGCCCACGACGTTCGCGATCAGCCAGACGGCGAACCAGATCAATGTCAACGGATGTGCCTCCTTTGGTCCGCCCGAGCGTACGGAAGCGCAGACCACCCGCGCCTCGGGGGACCTGCGGAACGCGTTGCGGAAAACCCGCGCTCAGGGGGACCGAACCACCCAGAGCTGAACGTGAGATTTCGCGCCGTCCGCTGTCAAGCAGACACTCGGGTCGCGGTCGGCGCCTGGGGTCACCGGCGAAAGCGGTAGTTCACCACAAGGTGGGACGCCAGCCGCCGGCGGAAACAAGAGCAGAGACTTTCACATCAGGCCTCTCTAGCCGCAGAACCGGCCGCTCGTTGCGGGTTGTCCGCAGTCGGATCAGTGCAGCTGACGATGGCCCGGTCGCGATCTCCGGGCAACGTCGCATACGACCGAACGAAAGGAGCTCGCGATGAAAGGTCTCGTCTACCACGGTCCTGGCGAGCGGCGCTGGGAGAGCGTCGCCGACCCGGCGATCAAGGAGCCGACGGACGTCGTCGTCCGTATCGACTCCTCCACGATCTGCGGCACCGACCTGCACATTCTCGAGGGAGATGTGCCCGAGGTCCAGCCGGGCACGATCCTCGGTCACGAGGCGGTCGGCACCGTCGTCGCCAAGGGCGATGCGGTGACGACCCTTGCCGAGGACGATCGGGTCCTGGTTTCGTGCATCACGGCCTGCGGACGCTGCCGCTTCTGCAAGGAGGGCCACTACGGCTTGTGCACAGGCGGTGGCGGCTGGATCTTCGGCCACCTGATCGACGGACTACAGGCGGAATACGCTCGCGTGCCGTTCGCGGACACGTCGGTCTACAAAGTGCCCGCCGGGTTGTCGGACGAGCAGGTGCTCTTCCTCGCCGACATCCTGCCGACGGCGTACGAGGTCGGAATCCTGAACGGGCGCGTGGAGCCGGGCGATACGGTCGTGATCGTCGGCGCCGGGCCCATCGGGCTCGCAACGATCATGACGGCGAAGCTGCACACACCCGGGAAGATCGTTGTGGTCGACCTCGCCGATGCTCGGCTCGCGAAGGCACTGGACTTCGGGGCCGACGTCGCACTGAACAGCGGCGCCGACGACGCGGTCGCTCGAGTCATGGAGCTGACCGACGGGCTCGGAGCCGACGTCGCAATCGAAGCTGTCGGAATCCCCGAGACGTTCGAGCTGTGCACCGAGCTGATTCGGCCGGGCGGTCGCGTCGCCAACGTCGGCGTCCACGGCCATCCGGCGACGCTTCACCCCGAGAAGCTCTGGATCCGCGACGTCATGATCACCACGGGCCTCGTCGACACCTTCACGACACCCAAGCTGCTCAAGCTGATCGCGGGCGGGCGACTCGACCCGACGGTCTTCGCGACGCACCGGTTCTCGCTCGGCGAGACGATGGACGCGTACGACGTGTTCGCGGCTGCCGCCCGGACGAACGCGCTGAAGGTCGTCCTCGAGGGCACCAAGCACCTGCGGATAGTCGCCGCCGACCACCGATCCGCCGTCGTCGCGCAGGCGAGCTGAAGGGAGCGAGATGAGCACGGCAGCAAAGAGCGACCGCGCTTCGACGACGGCACGAGCGTCGACCTTCAGCCGTGTGCTCGTCGGGGTGGACGGCTCGGACGAAGCCATCGAGGCGGCCAGGCAGGCGGCAGTCCTGGCCGAAGGTCCGCTCACCCTGCTCGCGGTCTACGACATCGCCTCGGCGATCGTCGGCGCGACGGGGGTTCGCGCGTACCTCGACGAGGACTCGCAGCGCAAGAGTGCGTCGGAGGCGCTCGATCGAGCACGCCAAGCGCTGGAGGAGGGCAACGAGGTGGCCGGCCAGATCGTGCGCGGCTGTCCCTGGGACGCACTCATCCACGAGATCGATCGCGGCCGCGACACGCTCGTCGTCGTGGGGTCGCACGGAACCGGTCGGGCTCGTGGCATCCTCGTCGGATCGACTGCGACCGAGCTCGTGCACAAGTCGCCGTGCTCCGTCCTCGTCACACGCGGCAATGCCCGCATCCCGAAGCGGATCGTCGTCGGAGTCGACGGCTCGTCGGAATCTGCAAGGGCCTACGTGGCCGCCCACGAGCTGGCCGAACGCTTCGGTTCACACTTCCGACCGATCGTCGATCACGGCGGCAAGGCCGTCGACATGGACCTGGTTCGGGCCATCGCAGGCGACCGGGCCAAGGAGACGATGCATGAGCCTGTCCGGACACTGGTCGGAGCCAGCGGCATCGTCGACTTGGTCGTCGTCGGCAGCCGGGGACTGCATGGCTTGAAGGCGCTAGGCTCGGTCAGCGAACGAGTGGCGCACCAGGCAGTGTGCTCGGTGCTCGTCGTCCGGGAGGCGCCGTGGCAGCGCGCGGAAGAGCCGGAGGTCAACGGCGAGTGACATCCACAAGCGTGGCGGCCGACGCCGTCGACGTCATCCTCCGCGACGGGAGCACGCTTCGCTTGCGTCCGCCCCGCGAAGCCGACCAGCAGGCGCTCGTTCGTTTCGTCGAAGAGCTCTCCGAGCGCAGCCTCTATCTCCGCTTTCACGGCAGGCCGACCGTGGACGAGCGCCTCGTCGACCCCGTGCTCGATCCAGACTGGGTCGATCGAGGGGCTCATCGGTTCCGTCGTCGAGGAGGGTGAAGACCGGATCGTCGCCCTCGCCAACTACGTTCGGCTGCGCGACCCGCTGAGTGCGGAGGTCGCCTTCGCCGTTGCGGATGCGTATCAGGGCCGCGGCATCGGGACGAGGCTCCTCGAGCGGCTCGCCGCGCGCGCGGCAAGTCACGGACTCGAGCGCTTCGTCGGCGAGGTGATGGCTGACAACGCGGCGATGATCAACGTCTTCGAGGGTGCCGGATTCGAGGTCACGAGGGCGCTCTCAGGCGGAGAGCTGGAGATGACGTTCCCCATCGCTCCGACAGCAACCTACGCCTCGCGGGTCGAAGCGCGTGACCACACCGCGGTCGTCGCGAGTCTCCACCCGTTCTTCGAGGCACGGTCCGTCGCCGTGCTCGGTGCCTCGTCGCGCAGGGGAACCATCGGCGGCGAGCTCTTCCGCAACATCCTCGAGGGCGAGTTCGCAGGCGCCGCGTATCCCGTCAACCGCAACGG
>JBOHBD010000157.1:0-11333 GCA_050698195.1 Gaiellaceae bacterium | reverse complement strand
GCCGCTGGTCGGCGCCGAGGCAAGGACGCAGGGAGCGCCCATACCTGAGGTTTGGCGCGACCGAGGACGCCGCCTAGCGGCGATCCAGCGCTCCCCGGCGGCATAGAGCGTGTTTCGCCAAGCCCTCCTACTAGCGGCGAAGGCTGAAGCCGAGGGGCTGCGAGAGACGACCACGCCCGTCGCGTACGCGAACGTTCACCGAGTACGTGCCGCCGCCGACGAGCAGTCTCGAGGGCACGCGCCACCTCACCGTGCGGCGGGCGCACCGGTACGGCTGGATGCGGTCGACGCCTGCTCCCAGCCGCGCTACGGACTTCCGCGACGCCTTGATCGACGCACCGATCTTGCGTGTCTCGTGGATCCGGATGAGTGCGCGCGGCCCGATCTCGGCGCAGAACTTGACCCGGATCCTCGCCGTGCCGGCGAAGCCGTCCTTCGGCGGCGAGATCGTCACCGCCGCGTTGATCGCCCTGATGTTGGGTGGCTGAACCGTCGCCGGGGCGGGGGACACGAGCCCTGCGGCCGCCGTCGTGAGCGTTGCCAGCAGGAACCGACCGAGCGCCGCAGCGATCACGGCGCCCATAATCTCACCCGCCGTCGGGGAATCCAGGGTTACGGCACCTCTTCACGACGTAGGTCGCGGCATGACTCCACTTTCGGCCAGGCTCTCGAGCTCGGACGGTCGCCGAGTAGCGGAGAGCGCCCTTCGAACTACTCTCCGGCCGCGCGCGGTTCCAGATGCGCTCATGCAGCTCTACCGGCTCCACGCGAGCGGGCCGATGTCGAAGACGAGCGGGCCAATCGGCCGTGGCCTGCCGCCGGTCGCTCGCACGATGAACACGCGACCGCTGCAGCCGGATTCACCGCACACTACGGGGCGCGTGAAGGCGAGATACCTACCGTCGGGCGACCACTCCGGATGCTCCCCGTTTCGAACGATCAGCTTCGGCTCTCCTCCCGCCATCGGCACGACGTAGATCCCGTTCCGCCGCGCGAAGGCCAGTCTCGACCCGTCCGGAGAGACGTCTGGATGACCGCCGCGAACGATCGAGCGGTGCTCGCCGCCGTTGGGGGCGATCGACTGGATGAGCCCACCACCGGTTCTCGGAGACGGGTTTCGCACGTAGACGATCGTGGCTCCGGTGGGCGACCAGTCGGGTGCGTACGCGTTGCCGTCGAGCAGCTTCTTCGCCTTCCTTCCTCCGGTGCCGATCGTGAACAGAGCTTCGTTGCGGGTGAAGACGAGCCTCCGCCCATTCGGAGCCCACGTAACCCAGTCGGGCAGAACCGGCGCCGTTGGCGGAGCAAAAGCAAGCCGGTGGGCGCCAACGCCGCTCCGACGAAAGATCCAGATCCCTCTGGAGCCCGAGATCGCGATCCGACGTCCGTCACTGGAGAGATCCGCCCTGAGACTGATCACGGCATCTGGAGCACGAACTCGAGCGGTCGCTCCCGTAGCCGGTGCGATCAGGAATAGCGTCCTGAAGTCGGCCGAGCTTGCGAGGCCGATCGTCCCGCGCGGCGACAGATGTTCGGTCGTCCCATTCGCGACGGATGCCGGAAATCCGACGACGATCACCAGACACAGCAGATTCAGTACGCGCTTCTTGTCCAAAGTGTCGTCCTCGTCCGAGTTCGTCAGTCGACCATCGCCGCCCCAGCTAGCAGCCACCGTAGTTGACGGGTTTCCGATACGGAGGCGCGTAGCGGAGGGGATTGCCGCGAAGGAGCGCGAGGTGGAGATGCGCCACGCGCTCGCTCCCGCAGCCGGAGAAGCCGAGCAGCTGGCCTTTGGCCACCTCTTGGTTGCGCCTGACCACGATCCTCGAGAGGTGCTGGTAGAAGGCGACATCGGTCGTGCCGACCAGATGGAGCCTGTAGCCCTCACTCGAGAGGCCGAACCCGAGAGACGGTGAGATCCTCCCCTTGAAGATCGCGCAGACGTTCGTACCGACCGGAACGTTGAGGTCGATCGCGTTGTCGGATTGCCAGTTGCGCGGCGGCTTGGCGCGATGGGCTGCCGGCCCCCCGTTGAAGCCGCCGACGACGCCGAGTGGATAGCTGGGACGCGCGGCACACGAGGTCGCAGGGGGGCGTGGCAGCCTGCCGCCGCACAGCGCTGCCTGGCACCTGTACAGAGGTGATTCCCAGTCGACGAGTGACGTGTTGAAGAGTGCGACGCTCACACCGTCTTCGGCTGACCGGGCGGTCTCGCCCGACGGATCCACCAGAACCGTGGGCCGGTTGGCGGCATAGACGTATCTGGCGATGAATGCCGAGCGAGAGTCGGCATCGATCGGATCCGGTCGCAGGAACCGACCCAGCGCCGCGTCGTACTGCCTTGCGCGGAGGTGATAGAGGCCGGTCGGGTCGAGGTACTCGCCCGTGAAGCGCATGAGGTTCGCGGGTTGGTTGCCGTTCGCCTTCTGCTCGGTGCGGGTGATGCCGAATGGCTCGTATGACCACGTCCACTGAACGTCTCCGTTCGAGGAGGTGAGGTTCGCGGCCGAGCCGAGCCCGTCGTAGTGGTAGTACGACGTCTTGTTCCCCGACGTCGCCGACAGCCGCCGTCCTCCGTACGTGTAGCGGCGGAGGAGCGCGTCTCTGCCGTTGCGCTCGAGAGCGAGCTGCGGGAGCCCGAAGCTCACGTCCCAGAGAAAGTTGATCGTCCTGTTCGCCTGTGTGCCGGTCGAGGCCTGCAGTCGGATGCCGTCGCCGTCGTAGGCGTACGTCGTCGTGGTCGAGCCGAGCGCCGTCGTCTGCATCCGGTTCGCGAGGTCGTAGCTGAACGTCCGGTTGCCGGCGGACAGCGTGTTTCCGTTCTGATCGTATGTGTACGGGTCCATGCCTGCCTGGATCAGACGGTCCGCAGCGTCGTAGGCGTACGTCGTCGTGCCCGACGGCCGCTGCTCGCTGATGCGATTCCCGAGCGTGTCGTACGTCCAGCGGACGAAGGGGTCGTCCGCGGCCGGGCAGGTCCCCACCTGGAAGCAGACGGAGAGCACGCGGTCGCTCGCGTCGTACCGGTAGGTCTGAGTCTCCGGCAAGGAGCCCGTGCGCGCGATCTCGGTCGGGTTTCCGACCGGGTCCAGCGCCGAGACGAAGCGCGCGAGCATCGTCCCGCCACTATGGCTCGCGACCTCCGTCAGTCGCCCTGCGCGGTCATACGTTCGCGTCTCGACGTAGCCGTTCTCCGACGGAAGCGTGGTCCGTGTGAGATTCGATGCGGCGTCGTAGTCGTAGCCGGTCGTCTGGCCTCGGTTTTCCGCGGTCGACAGGCGGTTCAGGCCGTCGTAGCCGTAGTCGGTGATCGTCCCGTCCGGGTAGGCCCGGCGTGTGATGTTCCCGACCGCGTCGTAGTCATAGGAGAAGGTGTCCGAGCCTCGCGTGACCGAGAGCAGGCGATCCAGACCGTCGTAGGTGCGCGACTCCTCCCCTGCACCGTCGGTCATCGACCGGCGGTTTCCGACAGCGTCGTAGGCGAACGTCACGTCCGGCGTCGCATCGGAGTAGTCGATCGACGTGACCCGGTTCACGCGGTCGTAGCCGAGGCTCGTCGTGCCGTCGCCGCGAGTGGGGGTCGCGTTTCCGTTCGCGTCGACGGTCTGAACGAGGTTGCCGTTGGCGTCGTAGGCGTGGCGCGTGACCGGCGCCTGCGCGGGTCCGCTCCCGTCCGGGTCGGGCAGGGTCTCCGAGGCCAGACGGCCGGCGTCGTCGTATGCATAGCTCGTCACGCGGCCGTTGTCGTCTCGGCGTGTGAGCCGGTTGCCGGCGGCGTCGTAGGTGTACGTCGTCGACCCGCCGTCCGGACCGGTCACCCGGAGAAGCCGTCCGCTCGCGTCGTACGCGTAGGTCGTCGTGTGGCGCTTGGCATCTCGCACGGAGGCGAGGTTGCCGACCGCGTCGTACGCGTTCGTGCTGACGTTCCCGAGTGGATCCGTCGTCGTGAGCAGCCGGCCGGCGGCATCGTACGCGTAGCGGGATCGGAAGCCGTCCGGGCTCGCCGCCGGGACGTTTCCACGGGGCTCGACGACGGCGGCGAGGTTCCCGTTCGGGTCGTAGGTGTACGTCGTCACGGGTGGAGCGAGAGGCCCCGAGCCGTCGGGGTCCGGCGCGGTCCTCCTGGAGAGCCGGTTCACGGAGTCGTAGGTGAAGCTCGTCGTACGCCCGAGGGGATCGGTCTCGGCCACGACGTTTCCCACGGCGTCGTAGGCCTGGGTCGTCATGGGAGCGGTCAGCGGCCCACCGCCGTCGGGGTCGGGCGCGGTCTCCCGGACCCGGCGGTTGACATCGTCGTAGGCGTAGGTCGCGATCCGTCCCCCGGCGTCGGTGACCGTCAGCTCGTTGCCCGCGTCGTCGTAGGTGTGCGACGTCACGTGTCCGAGCGGATCTCGCTCGGTCAGCAACTGGCCGGCCACGTCGTACGTCCAACGCCACGTGTAGTCGGCCGGGTCCGCTCCAGGGGCGTTCCCCTTGGGGTCGACCCGCGTCAGCACTCTGCCCGCCGCGTCGTACGTGTACGTCGTCCGGTTCCCGACGGGATCGGTCGTCGAGGCGACGTTGCCGTTCGCGTCGTACGCATACGCCGTCGTCTTGCCGTTTCCGTCTGTCGAGGTGAGCACGTGCCCCGCCGCGTCGTACGTGAAGGTGGCAACCGGCGTGCCGGCTCGCGTCACCGACGTGGCGTTCCCCGAGCCGTCGTACGCGTACGACGTCACCGCGCCCCGGGCGTCGGTGATCCGGATCGGGTCGTTGCCCGCGTTGTACGCGAACGTCTTCTGCACGCCGCCGAGCGAGGCAGGTGCCGTCGCCTGCAGCATGTTCCCCGCGGCGTCGTAGGTCATCGTCGTCGTCTCGTCGGTCGGCCCGGTGACCGAGCTCGTGTTGAGACCGGCGTCGTGCTCGAACCCCGTGACCGCGTTCGAAGGGTCGACCTGCTCCGCGAGGAGGCCCTCGTCGTAGTCGTGCTTCCAGCTCTTGCCGTTCGCGTCGGTGACGGTGGCGACCTGTGTCGCGGCGTCCCAGGCGAACGCCGTCGTCGAGCCGACCGCATCGGTTTGGCTTGCGACCCGGCCGTCCGCCCCGTAGACGTTCGTCACCTGCACGTGCCGCAAGGGGTCGACGATCGTCACGAGCCGCCCCGAGGTGTCGTAGGCGTAGGTCCAGCCCTTGCCGCGGACGTCGGTGAAGGACGTCAGCCGGCCTGCCGTGTAGCCGTAGTGGACGCGGCGGCCATCCTGAGTCTCGACCTGCGAGACGAGGTCCTGCGCGCCGTACGAGACCGTCGCCCGCCGACCCGCCGCGTCCGTGATCGTTGCCAGCCGCCCCGAGCCGTCGTACGCGAGCGTGAGCCCCTGTGCATTGCGGTCCTTCACCGAGCCGAGCCGACCCTGCGCGTCGAAGCGGTAGACGACCTGATCCACGCGGACGAGCTCGTACCCGCCCGCGACCGAGCGCAGGGTCGAGTGAGCGCCTGCCGATCCGGCGAAGGACCCGTCGGGCTGCACTGTGTAGGCGACCTGCTGGCCGCCGTCGCCGTGCAGAACGACGTCTCCGGTCGGCTGTATCCGAAGCGACGTCGCGTAGGTGTCCGTCCAGCCCGGCCCGAGCCGGCCGACCGTCGCGTCCGAGGACGTGTAGCTCCGACTCCAGGCGAACGAGACGCCGGTCCCCGGAGTGGCGAGGTCCTCGGCCTGCGTGATGAAGGCCCCCGTCAGGGTGTTCACGGGGTCGGAGAGGCAATGGCTCGCGCTCCGCGCATGCACTCCCGAGCCCGAGCAGACGCCGATGGACTGCTCGAGCGGCGGTTCGCCCGTCGGGGGAGGCGGCGGAGGCGGCGGCGGCTGTGCCCCGATCGCGCCGCCGCCGAAGTCGTCCCATCTGCCCTTCTCGTCGTCGAGCCCGAGCCCGAGGCGTCCGGAGCTGTAGCTCGGATCCAACGTGCTCAATAGCTTCGTCCAGGTCCCGGTCCCCGAGCTCTCGCGCCAGAGCTCGAGGGTCGTCCCGAAGCGACGGAGTAGAAGCGTGTCGCCGGTCCCGGGGTCGAGGGCGAGCGGCCCGGCGATCGTCGTCGCGACGCCGTCGTCGATTCGCTGGATGTACAGACCGTCCGTCGCGATCCAGTGGAACCAGGCCGCTCGGTAGCCGTCCCAGCCGGCGCTCTCGGGCTGCTGGACGTCGAGATAGAGGTAGAGCCACTGGTTGTTGTCGGGGACGGCCGCGATCCTCGCGTGGACCTCGGCGTCGCCGGTGATCTCCGCCAGACGGAACGAGTTGGCCTGAACGGTCTCGGCTTCGTTCTGCCCCGCGGCCTGCGCGAGGACCTCGAGCGTCTCTCCGGCTCCACCGATCGCGGTGGACGCCCAGAGCCCGACCTGGGAGAGCGGGTCTTCGTCCGCGCGCCCGAAGTCGTCGAGGACGCCCGTCGCGGGGACCTCGGGCGGAGTCGGCGGATCCGTCGTGGAACCGGTTCCTCCGAAGTCGTCCCAGCGACCTTTCTCGTCGTTCGAGCCGAGCCCGATCCTCCCCGACTGGTACGCGCCGTCGGAGGCGGTCACGCGCAGCGTCCACGTTCCCGCGTGCTCGTGCCAGAGCTCGAGCGCGTTCCCGGTGCGGCGAAGAAGAAGGGTGTCTCCGGCGACGGGCTCGACCTGCACCGGTGGGACGAGGTTCGTCGCGACGCCGTCGACGACCTTCTGCAGGTGGAGGCCGTCGGTCACGATCCAGTGGAACCAGCGGGCGCGGTAGCCGTCCCACCCGGGCCCTCCGGTCTCCTGGAGGTGCAGGTAGAGGTACATGTCGCGGTCGTTGTCGGGGTCGGCGGCGATCGTGGCGTACACCTCGGCGTCGCCCGCGACGTCGGCGGCGCGGTAGGAGTCGGCCTCGGTGCTCTCTCCCTCGTTGTGGCCGGCGGTACCTCCGAGGATCTCGAGTGTCTGCCCTTCCCCGTCGATAGAGGCGCTCTCCCAGTTCCCCCACTGGTAGAGCGGGTCCTCGAGACCGCGACCGTCGAAACCGTCGAGGATCGGCGTCGTCGGGCCTGCGAGCGTCGCGCTCGCGGCCGGGGGCGTTGCGTTCGCGCCATGGAGGAGCGGGACGAGGAGAACGAACGCGGTGACGGCGACGCGCCCCACGTGGGCCGCCCGTCTGCGGCGACGAGAGAGGAATGCGTCCATACCACCGCCATATTGTCAAACAAGACAACACGTGTAAATTCGCACAAATGGACATGTCCGCCTGAGGCGGTCGTCTCGTCGTTACCCTGCGGCCATGGATCCGCTCGCCGCCTTCTCGTCGCCGACGAGGACGTGGTTCGAGCGCGCGTTCGCCGAGCCGACGCCCGCCCAGGCGGCCGGGTGGCCCGCGATCGCGACCGGACGGCACGTCCTCATCCAGGCCCCGACCGGATCGGGGAAGACGCTCGCGGCGTTCCTGATCGGGATCGACCGGCTGAACGACTCGCCCGGAGAGGGGCTCCGGCTGCTCTACGTCTCCCCGCTCAAGGCGCTCAACTACGACATCGAGCGCAACCTGCGGAGCCCGCTCGCGGGGCTCGGCTCGAAGCTCTCGGTCGCCGTGCGTACCGGCGACACCCCCGCCGACGAGCGGCGGCGGATGCTGAAGACGCCGCCCGACATCCTGATCACGACCCCCGAGTCCCTCTTCTTGCTCCTCACCTCGCAGGCCCGCGAGACGCTCCGGGGCGTCGAGACGGTGATCCTGGACGAGGTGCACGCCGTCGCCGGGACGAAGCGCGGGGCGCACCTGGCGCTCTCTCTCGAGCGGCTCGAGAGTCTCGTGGCGCGGCCCTTCCAGCGCATCGGGCTCTCGGCGACGCAGCGGCCGCTCGCGGAGATCGGGCGGTTCGTCGCAGGGTCGGAGCGAGAGATCGAGCTCGTCGACGCGGGAACGCGCAAGGAGCTCGACCTCGAGGTCGTCGTCCCGCTCGAGGACATGCGCGAGCTCGGCTCGACCGCGGAGCTCTCGGTGCCGCCGCTCGCCGACGGGGTACAGACGCGAGCAGGGGCCGTAAGAGAGAACGCAGCGGCCGCGACGCGGACGCCTCCGGGGATCTCTGCGCGACCGGAATCTGCGCAAGCGGAGTCCGGTCTTGCGCAAGGCCTCGGCGCCGGCGTCGAGCAGTCGAGCCGCTCGATCTGGCCCTCGATCTACCCCGCGATCCTCGACCTCGTCCGCGCGCACCGCTCGACGATCGTCTTCGTGAACAACCGCCGCCTCGCCGAGCGGCTCGCGCTGCGGCTGAACGAGCTCGCCGAGGAGGAGATCGCCCGCGCGCACCACGGCTCTCTCGCCCGGGAGCAGCGGCTCGTCGTCGAGGAGCTGCTCAAGGCGGGACAGATCCCGTGCCTCGTCGCGACGTCCTCGCTCGAGCTCGGCATCGACATGGGCGCGGTCGATCTCGTCGTCCAGGTCGAGAGCCCGAAGTCCGTCGCCCGCGGGCTCCAGCGCATCGGTCGCTCCGGGCACGACCTCCACTCGGTCTCCCGCGGCAGGATCTTCCCGAAGTTCCGGGCCGACCTGCTCGAGTCCGCAGTCGTCGCACGCGCGATGCGCGAAGGGGAGATCGAGGAGACCCGGATCCCTCGCAACCCGCTCGACGTCCTCGCGCAGCAGATCGTCGCCGTCTGCGCGGACGAGGAGATCTCGGTGGACGAGCTGCACGAGCTCGTCAAGGGCGCGTACCCCTTCTCCGACCTCTCCCGCGCACAGCTCGAGAACGTCCTCGACATGCTCGCCGGCCGGTACCCGTCGGACGAGTTCGCCGAGCTCCGTCCCCGGATCGTGTGGGACCGGACGGCGGGGGTCGTGCGGGGTCGGTCCGGGGCGAGGCGCCTGGCCGTGACCAACGCCGGCACGATTCCCGATCGCGGCCTCTTCGGCGTGCACCTCGCCGACGGCGGCGGCCGCGTCGGCGAGCTCGACGAGGAGATGGTGTACGAGGCGCGCGAGGGACAGACCTTCCTGCTCGGCGCCTCGACCTGGCGGATCGAGGACATCACGCGCGATCGCGTGCTGGTCTCACCCGCTCCCGGAGTCCCCGGCATGGCGCCGTTCTGGAAAGGAGAGGGAGTCGGCCGGCCGGCGGAGCTCGGGGAACGGATCGGCCGCGCGTCCCGAGAGCTCGTCGCGCTGTCGGACGAGAAGGCAGCGACCGTGCTCGCCGGCGAGTACCACCTCGAGGCGCGCGCGGCACGGAATCTCGTCACGTTCCTTCGCGAGCAGGAGGCGGCGACCGGTGTCGTTCCCTCCGACCGCGCGGTCGTCGTCGAGCGCTTCCGCGACGAGATCGGCGACTGGCGCGTGTGCGTGCTCACGCCGTTCGGGGGCCGTGTCCACGCGCCCTGGGCGATGGCGCTCGCGGCGCGGCTGCGGGACTCGCTCGACATCGACGCGCAGTCGATCTGGTCGGATGACGGCATCGCGCTCCACTTCCCCGACGCGGACCAGCCGCCGCCTCTCTCCGATCTCCTGCTCGAGCCGGAGGAGATCGAGGAGCTCGTGCTCGGCGAGCTCGCACAGTCGGCGCTCTTCGGCGCCCGCTTCCGCGAGAACGCGTCCCGCGCGCTCCTCATCCCCCGCCGTAGGCCCGGTCAGCGGACGCCGCTCTGGCAGCAGCGGCTGAAGGCGCAGAGCCTGCTCCAGGTCGCCCGCCGCTACCCACAGTTCCCGATCGTGCTCGAGACCTACCGCGAGTGCCTGCAGGACGTGTTCGACCTGCCCTCCCTACGAAAGATCCTGCGTGGGATCCAGACGCGCGAGCTCGATCTCGTGGAGGTGGAGACGGCCTCCGCGTCCCCGTTCGCCTCCTCGCTCCTGTTCGACTACGTCGCGACGTATATGTACGAGGACGACACGCCGCCCGAGGAACGGCGCGCGCAGGCGCTCTCGCTCGACCGGGGGCTGCTACGGGAGCTGATGGGGGTCGAGGAGCTCAGGGAGCTCCTCGACGCGGGCGCGATCGAGGACGTCGAGAGCTCGTTGAGGCCCGCGCCTCGGAATGCCGACGAGCTTCACGACCTTCTCCGGCGTGCCGGCCCGCTCCTCGAAGGAGAGTGCGATCCGGGCTTCGCCGAGACGCTCCTTCGGGAGCGCCGTGCGATTCGGTTCCGCCTCGGGGGCGGCGAGCCGCTCGCGGCCGCCGCCGAGGACGCGGGGCTCGTCCGGGATGCCTTCGGGGTCGTTCCGCCGGGCGGGCTGCCGAGTGTCTTTCTCGAGCCGGTCCCGGACGCGCTCACCGCGGTGCTGCGCCGGTACGCGAAGACGAGCGGGCCGTTCACCACGGCCGAGGTCGCGACGCGTCTCGGAGTCGAGCAGGGTGTCCTCGATGTCGCGCTGGAGGCGCTCGAGGGTGACGAGAAGCTCGTCCGCGGGGAGCTCCGTCCCGGAGGAAGCGAACGTGAGTGGTGCGACCCGGACGTCCTGCGCCGCATTCGCCGGGCGACGCTGGCCGTGCTGCGGCGGGAGGTCGAGCCGGCCGAGCAGGCCGCCCTCGGCCGCTTCCTTCCCTCCTGGCACGGCATCGGGCGCCGCCAGTCGCTCCGCGAGGCTCTCGTCCCGTTGCAGGGGCTCGCCCTCCCCGTACCACTCTGGGAGAGCGACGTGCTGCCGAGGCGCGTATCCGGGTATCGCCCCGCGGACCTCGACGCGCTCTGCGCCTCCGGCGACGTGGTCTGGGTCGGGTCGGGACTCGACCGGGTCGCTCTCTACTTCCGCGAGGATGCCGGCCTGCTGGGGCCGCCGGCGACGGAGGCGCTGCCCGAAGGGGCGGCGCACGCGTCGGTGCGCGCGGCTCTCGGGAGAGGCGCCCTCTTCTGGAGCGACCTCGTGGCCGCGACCGGGCTCGACCCCGTCGAGGCGCTCCCCGCGCTCTGGGACCTCGTCTGGGCGGGCGAGGCGACGAACGACTCCTGGGCGCCGTTGCGGGCCGGTCGCCGGTACGAAGTGCCGCGCCCGGAGAGGGGCCGCCGCCGGTTCATGCGTTCTCGCGTGGCCGCCCCGTCGCCCACGCAGGGACGCTGGACGCTCGCCTCGCCGCTCTTCCCGGAAGCGGTCGATCGACGCGCGCTGGCCGAGCTCCTGCTCGAGCGCCAGGGGATCGTCACGCGCGACGGCGTCCGTGGGGAGGGCATCCGGGGCGGGTACGGCGCGGTCTACGGCGAGCTGCGCGCCTTGGAGACGCTCGGGGTCTGCCGCCGCGGCTACTTCGTCGAGGGGCTCGGGGGCGCGCAGTTCGCGGTGCCGGGAGCGGTGGAGAGGCTGCGCGAGCTCCGGTCGTTGCGTCCCGAGAGCGATCCTCCCGCGGCACTTGTGCT
>JBOHBD010000156.1:0-5273 GCA_050698195.1 Gaiellaceae bacterium | reverse complement strand
GTGCGGCGGCCCGGTGGGCGGTACGGGCTCGACGCCCGCGAGCGCCTCGGAGACGCCGAGCTCGTCGTGGAGCACGAGATACCCGCGGGCGAGCAGAGTCGCGGCCCCGGGCACGTCCAAGAGCTCGCGCAGGTCGGCGGGCTCGAGCGGGACGAAGTCGACGTCCTCTCCGCCTTCGTAGAGGACCCGCCGCTCGACGCGGCCGCCGATCGCGGTCGGTTCCAGGAACGTCAGCACCGGACGTCCGAACTCCTCGACCCAGCTCGCCTCTTCGGTGAGGCGGCGCGGCGTGTCGACGAAAAGAAGGACGTCGAGGTCCGACCACCTGTCGGCGGGTGCCGCCCGCCGCGCGTACGAGCCGACGACGACGACAGCCCGCACGTCGTCCCTGGACTCGGCCCAGTCGGCGATCGCCGCTGCGAGGAGGTCCATCGGCGTGTTGACGTTGAGCAGGAGCTTCTCGTCCACTTCGAGGACGGTCGGGTTCACGCCTCTGAGCGAGAGCTCTCCCCGCGCGACCCTCGACTCCAGCTCGGACAGATGGGCTTTCCAGTACGCCCCGGGCAGCGGCCCGGTCTGTGAGACGGCACCCGCGCCGACGAGGGCACGCAGCGCATCCGGCGTCACGAGCGGGCAGTCGACCGGGAGTGCGATGCAGACGTCGTTCGATGCCGCCCGCAAACCCGCGATCAGGCCGAAGACGGGCGCGCGCTCCGCGGCTCCGTCGTCGAGAACCGGAAGCCGCAGCCCGAGCCCGTCGGCGTCCTTCCCGACCGCCAGCACCTCGTCGCAAGCCTCGTGCAGCAGCCGCCACCCGCGCTCTGCAAGGGTCTCGCCGCGCAGGTGCGCGAGCGCCTTCGGCGACCCGAAGCGCTCGGACGCGCCGCCGACGAGCAGGATGCCGGTGGAGGGCTCGGTCGAGCTCACTTCTTCGCGCGGAACGCCTTTCGCGCAGCCGATAGCTCGGCGGTCGTAGGCGGCGGATCCGAGAACTGGGGCTCGAGGAGGTCGAGGTCGTCGAGCGTGCGGATCGACGGGCTGAGAGCGGACGCAGGGCTCGAGCTCTCCGGCAGGCCGAAGTACAGGAAGCCGACGTAGCGCATTCCCATCGTCGCGAGCCTCCTGAACAGATCCTCGCCCGTGCCCATGCGCGCGGTCGAGACGACCCCGAATCCCTGCGCGCCGGGATAGCTCTTCGCCGAGCCGAAGTCGAACGGGTCGGTGGAGAACGCGGATGAGTAGATGTCGAGCTCCGTGACGCCGAGGATCGTCGCCGGCGCGACTCCCATGGCTCGTTGGAACGAACCCGCGAGCTGGTCGGCGACGACCACTCCGTCGAGCTGCCTCCGCCTGTCGTCGACAGCGGTGACGTCGATCTTGAACGACGACGTCGTGCACGTCCGAACCGGGGCTCGGCGTGCGAGAGCGCGTGCGAGGCGCCGCGCGCGCTCTTCGCTCGGTGTGTCGAGCGGAACGAGGTAGACGTCGCACGCTCGGCCCGGCGAGAACGGTTGCGCGGTCGCACCCGCGGTCGACGCGACCCGTTCCCTGGTGACGGCAGGTATCCCCGAGCCGGAGTCGTCCCCGAGGACGAGGACGACGATCCCGCCGATGGCTCCACCGAGAACGAGAGCCGCCAAGGCGAGTTCGCGCCAGCGGTCCCGCAGGCGACGGAGACCCGTCCCGGCTAGACGATCCGCCACGGCTCCGTGTAGACCGTGACCCGCCCGTCACGGACGAAGCCGCAGAGCGTGATCCCACGATCCTCGGCGAGCTCGACCGCGAGCGACGACGGCGCCCCGACGGCCACGAGCAGGGGGCAACCCGCCACCGAGGCCTTCTGCACGAGCTCGAACGAGAGGCGGCCGCTGACGCAGAGGACGTGGTTCGCGAGCGGCAGGAGGCTTTCGAGGAATGCCCATCCGACGACCTTGTCCATCGCGTTGTGGCGGCCGACGTCCTCGCGGACGCAGCGGAGCTCTCCCTCCGGTGCGAAGAGGCCCGTCGCGTGGAGCCCTCCGGTCGCGGCGAACGCACGCTGCGCCTCGAGCAACCGGTCGGGCAGCGAGGCGACGACGGCCCCGGGCACCTCGAGCCCGCTTTCGACCCGCGGAGCGTCCACGCGAACGGCTTCGATCGCGCCCTTTCCGCAGACCCCGCACGAGGACGACGTGTAGAAGTTGCGCCGAAGGCGCCCGGGGTCGAGCCCCGCGGCATCCACGTCGACGGTGTTCGCGGCCAGATCTTCCGGAGCGCGGGCAGCCACCGGAGAGAGCCCTTCGGTCAGGCAGAACCCGAGCGCGAGCTCCTCGTCGTGCCCCGGCGTCCGCATGGTGACGGCGACCGGCTCGCCGCCGATACGGATCTCGAGCGGCTCCTCGACGGCGACTCGGTCGAGCGCAGGACCGCCCTCAGGGCGACGGACGACGTCTACGGCAACCGTCGCGTGAGGCGGCAAGGACTGCTCCCGCTCGTCGACCATGCCCTGAGCGTACTGGCCCCGGTCGCGCTCAGCGGTTCGTGAACTCCTCCCGGTCCGATGTCGCGATCGGCCACCAGAACGCGCCGAAGCTGAAGGCCCCCGTGTGCGCTCCTACGGCCGGGCCGACGCGGTAGCGCTCCACTTCGAGGATCCGGTCCGCGCGCGAGAGAGACCCCGCCAAGGCATCCGCCGCGAGCTCGACGACCGCCGCCGCGTGGCCCACCGCCGCTCGGAACGGCCCGCCTGCGTCGACCCCCTCGCGCACTCGCCGGGCCATGTCCGCGACCGCCTCCTCGACGTTCTCGCACTGTTGGAGCGGCGTGGCTGCGCGGTCCCTGAACTCGAGCACCGCCCAGCCGCCGACGTCGCCGACGCGCCCGCCCCAGACCGCAGGCGCCACGAAGACGTTTCTCAGCCTCCGGCCCGTGCGCCGAGCCGCGACCGCTGCGTCGGTCGCCGACGCGCCGGCGGCGACGCATCGGGCGGCGGCCCGCACGCAGACACCCACGCCGAAGCTGACCGTCCCCGTGTCTACGACCGTTACGGGGATCGGCGCCTCGCGGGCGGCAAGCTCCGCGGAGGATGCCGTCCCCGACACCCGGGCATCGAGATGAATGGAGAGCACCTCCCGGGCTCCGCTCGCTGCGGCTCGCCCATAGGCGTCGAGAAAGTCACCCGGGCTCGGCTGCGACGTGCTGAACTTCTCCCCGGCGGACAACGACGCGTAGAAGTCATCGATCCTGGCTTCGCTGACATCGTAGGGTTCTCCGTCGAGCGTGATTGCGATCGGCACGGTCGTAACGCCGAGCCGCTCTGCGACCCCGGGCGGAAACAGCGCGCTCGAGTCGGTGCAGAGTGCGACGGGGCTCATCGGGGGAGTGCGAGTTCGTCCGGCTCGCTTCGGAGAAGCGTCGCGACCGCCCTCGAGGCGATGACCAGGACCGTTGCCGCGTTGGCGAGGGGGAGGGCAACAGTCGGCGGCGGACCCCAGAGGTTGGGGAGACCGCGCTTCCACCAGAGGGCGCTCGCCGCGAGCCACGCGGCAGACGAGACGCCGACCGAGACGAGAGCCGGGCGGCGAAGACCGGGCACGCGTGCGACGGCCGTCGCGATCACCGCGTCGAGAGGCGCATACGCAGGGAACGTGTACACGCACTGGCCGAAGCTGGTCGCGACGCCCTTGCCTCCACGAAACTGCGTCCAGAGCGGGTAGCAATGCCCCGCGACGCCCGCGACCCCGGCGAGGTGGGCACCGAGGTCACCTGCGCTTCGGCGACCCCAGCCGCAGGCCGCCGCGCCCTTGGCGATGTCCGCGGCGACGACGACGGCGCCCACGCGGCGACCCATCACACGCCGCGCGTTCATCCCGCCCGGATTCCCGCTCCCGCTCGAGCGGAGGTCGACGGTGCCGCGGGTCGTGAGCTTCGCGGCGACGTCCGAGGACGGAAACGCGCCGAGGAGATAGCCGCCGGCGGCTGCCGTCAAGAGGCGAAGAGCGCGCTGCATGGGTGTGAAGACCCGCTCCTGATCTTCGATGCGCCGCGTCCGGAGATCGATTCGGTCACCCATCCTCGGACGGCTCGAGCCGATCCCGGAGCTGGAGCCGGCCGCGGTGGATCCGACTCTTCGCTGCGGCGAGGCTGACCCCGAGCGCCGCTGCGACCTCCTGGTTCGAGAGGCCTGCCAGGTCACGCAGCACGACAGCCTCCCTGCACTCGAAGGGGAGCTCCGCGAGCGCGGCCACGACTCGAGCACGCAGGTCGTGGGCTTCCGCGGCGTGCTCCGGGACGAGATCGCGCTCGACGTGCACAGCTCCCTCCGCTTCGAGCGCGGAGAGGTCAGTCGCCGCCGGTTTCTTGCTGCGCGTTCGCGCCAGCGCAGCGTTCACGCCGATTCGGTACAGCCAGGTGAAGAGTGCAGCCTCACCGCGGTAGCGGTCGAGATTCCGCCATGCCTGAACGAACGCGTCCTGGACAGCTTCCTCGAGGTCCCGCGGGTCGTCGAGGATCCGCAGCAGGACGACGCGAAGACGCTGCTCGTGTCGCCGCACGATCTCGGCGAACGCGTCGACGTCGCCCTCCTGCGCCCGCCGCACGAGCTCGGCATCGGTCTGCCCACCGGGCGCCACCGGAGCATCGTACGATTCTGAAACGATCCGACGATCTGCTGCGTCTAAGGAAGCGTGCTGAACCTCCTCCTGAGGCCATGGACGGCGAGCTGTCACGAAACCCGAGACCGCCTCTCCGACTACGTCGAGGACGAGCTGACACCGCGCGAGCGGACGCGGATCACGCGTCATCTCTCGCGCTGCGAGCGTTGCCGAGCGCTACTCGAGTCGCTCACCCGCATCCTCGACGAGCTTCGGTCCCTGAGAGGCGTCGAGCAGGCGGTCCCCGCCCGCACAACGGTGAGCTCCGTCCTCGCGCGGATCCAGCCCGAAGAGCGGTAGCCGCGCTCCACAAATGGGGTCGGTGACCGGAAGCCGGCGTCTTGCCGTCGCCGCGCTCGGAGCAACGGGCGCCGGCCTCTACACCCTGATCGTGCGCGGCTCCCTGACGCTGGACGTCGGGATCGGCCGCACGCTGCGTCCGCTCGGGCCGCTCTCCTGGCACATCGATGCGCCACGCGAGCTCGTCTTCGACGTCATCTCGGCTCCCTACCTGGGCCGGACACCCCGTGCGCTCGAGCGCAAGCTGCGGGTCGTCGAACGGGGCGAGAACATGGTCCTCGCCGAGCACTACACGACACTCGGCCCGGTCGTGACGACCACGCTCGAGACCGTCCGCTTCGA
>JBOHBD010000155.1:0-6881 GCA_050698195.1 Gaiellaceae bacterium | reverse complement strand
TCGGCGGTGACCGGCGCGGCCAAGCCTTCGCCGCTTGGCGACGCTTTCTGGAGGCCCTCGCCGAGCAGCGTCCGCTCGTCCTCGTGATCGAGGACCTCCACTGGGCGGACGAGAGCCTGCTCGACTTCGTCGACGAGCTCGTCGAGTGGGTGACGGACGTTCCCCTCCTCGTCGTCGCCACCGCGCGACCCGAGCTCCTCGACCGCCGGCCCGGATGGGGCGGGGGCAAGCTCAACGCGACAACCCTCGCGCTCACTGCACTCTCAGACGACCAGACCGCTCTCCTCATCGCCCATCTCCTCGACCAACCTGTTCTCGCCGCTGACTCGCAGCAGTCGCTGCTGGAGCGGGCCGGGGGCAACCCGCTCTACGCGGAACAGTTCGCCGACCTCTTCCGCGAGCGCGGGTCCGCCGACGAGCTACCGCTCCCGGAGACCCTCCAAGGAATCATCGCCGCCCGCCTGGACGGGCTTCCCGAACCCGAGAAGGAGCTCCTACGGAACGCGTCGGTCATCGGCAAGGTCTTCTGGACGGGGGCGCTCGGGACCGAGCGTGGCCGGTCGGCCGCAACGCTGCACGCCCTCGAGCGGAAGGGCTTCGTGCGCAGCCAGAAGCGCTCCTCCGTCGACGGAGAGAGCGAGTACGCCTTTGCCCATGCGCTCGTGCGCGACGTCGCCTACGGACAGATCGCCCGCGCCGACCGCGCCCGGAAGCATCGGTGGGCCGCCGGGTGGATCGACGGCCTGGGCCGGCCGGAGGACCACGCCGAGATGCTCGCCCACCACTGGCGCTCCGCACTCGATCTCGCTCGCGCCGCCGGGGTCGACGGGCACGATCTCGTCGACCGCACACGAGTCGCATTGCGACAGGCCGGCGACCGTGCGTTTTCGCTGAACGCGTTCGTTGTCGCCGAGCGGTACTTCGCGGAGGCGCTCGAGCTCTGGCCGAGGGAAGACGACGACCACGCGCTCCTCCTCTTCCAGCGAGCGCGGGCGCTGCACGTCGCGGCGGACGAGCGTCGCGTGGAGGCTCTCGAGGAGGCTCGCGACGCGCTCCTCGTGCACGGCGACGACGAGACCGCCGCCGAGGCGGAGGCACTCCTGGCACAAGCCGCCTGGTACCGCGGCAGCAGAGACGCCGCTCATGACCACATGTCGCGTGCAGTGGAACTCCTCGCCTCGACCGAGCCGTCGGCTGCGAAGGCGCGCGTGCTCGCGTTCTCGGCTCGCTTCCGGATGCTCGCCGGCGAGAGCGAGGATGCGATCCGGATCGCGAACGAAGCGCTCGCCATCGCCGAAGCGCTCGACCTGGACGAGCTGCGCGCACACGCCCTCACGACTCGCGGGTCCACCATGTACGACGGGGATCCGACGACGGGCGTGCCCGACGTCGAGGAAGCTCTGCGGATCGCGCTCGAGGCGAGCTCGCCCATCGCGGGGGTCATCGTCAACAACCTCGCTGCGCTGGCGACGTGGAGCGGCGACCTACGCCGCGCTGCCGAGCTCTACGAGGAGGCGCTGGAGCTCGCGACGCGTTTCGGTGACTCCGACGGCCTTCGCTTCACTCGCGGCAACCTCATCACGTCACGCTTCTTCCGCGGGAAGTGGGACGAAGCGATCGCGATGGCCGAGGCGTTCATCTCCGAGTGCGAGACGTCGCCCCACTACATGGAGGGCGCGGCACGCCACATCAGGGCGTACATCCGGTTCGCGCGAGGCGATGTGCGCGGCGCTCTCGACGACGCCACGATCGCGCTCGCACAGGCTCGCGAGATCAAGGATCCCCAACGCCTCATCCCTTCGCTCCTGCAGGCGACCCGTGTCCATGCGCTCGCCGGCCGCGACGCGGACGCGCTCGAGCTCGCCCTCGAGGCCATCGGATTCGTCAGAGAGCACGTCAGCCAGGCCGGAGCGCTCGGCCAGATCTCGATGGTCGCGGACCAGCTCGGCGTGCGCCGAGAGCTTCTCGAGATTCTCGACCGAGCGCGCGCAAGCCCCTGGGTCGACGCGGCCAAAGCCGGAGCGAGCGGCGACTTCGGCCGCGTCCGTGACATGTTCAACCGGTTCGGTGCGCTGTCGCTCGAGGCGGAAGCATGCCTGCTCGCAGGCGAGAGCCTCATCGAGTCGGGACAGCGCGACGAAGCGGTCTCGTACCTCGAGGATGCTCTGACCTTCTACCGCTCCGTCGGGGCGACGTACTTCATCGGGCGCGCCGAGGCCCTGCTTCCGGCTTCGGCCTAGAGCGACTCGGCGTAGTCGAGGGCAAAGCGGTCGGTCATGCCCGCGACGTAGTCGACGATCTCGTCGACGTCGTCGCCGCGCTCGACGAGGTGGTCGAAGATCCGGTGGACGACCTCGTGCGCCCGCGCGTGCTCCGGCGCCGCCTGTGGCCCGAGGTAGACGCGCTCGAACATGAACGCGCGGAGCGACAGCATCGCCTCGCCCACCTCTTCGCTCTGCCGGATGTCGCTCACGCCTTCGGACGAGTCGACGATGTCGCGGACGAGCGTGTCGATCCGCGCCGAGCCCGTCGGCCCGAGGACGGCGATCTCGTCTCGGGGAAGGTCGTCCTCCGACAGAAGCCCGTAGCGCACGGCGTCGTCGATGTCGTGGTTGATGTACGCGACCCGGTCGACCAGCCTGACGATCTTCCCCTCGAGCGTCGCCGGCTCCTGCTCACCCGTGTGCGTGAGGATGCCGTCGCAGACCTCGTGCGTGAGGTTGAGCGACCGGGCGATTCGGAGCGACTGCTCGTTGTGCCGGAACCGGCGCTCGAACCGCTCGCGCAGCGCGTCGTCGAGCGCGTCCTCCCCCGCGTGGCCGAAGGGCGTGTGTCCCGTGTCGTGGCCGAGCCCGATCGCCTCGACGAGGTCCTCGTTCAGGCGCAGCGCGCGGGCGACGACGCGTGAGATCGCGGTCGTCTCGAGCGTGTGCGTCATGCGGGTGCGAACGTGGTCGCCGGCGGGGTCGATGAAGACCTGGGTCTTGCCCTTGAGCCGCCGGAACGGCTTCGAGTGGACGATGCGGTCGCGGTCGCGCTGGAACGGGGTGCGCACGCTCGACTCGGCCTCCGGCCGCTCGCGTCCACGCGTGTCGTACGAACGTGCGGCGTAGGGCGCCAGGCCCTCCTCCAGGGCGGTGATGCGCTCCTCGAAGCCCTTCATCAGATGATGATCGGGACCGTGCCGCCGTCCGCCGACCACGCGGCACCGGTCACGTAGGACGCACGGTCGGAGCAGAGGAAGACGATCACGGCCGCGATCTCCTCGGGCGTCGCAAGGCGTCCGAGGGGGCGGCCGGCGCCGACCTTGGCGAGCACCTCGCCGCGGTCACCCGCCTGCTGGTCCGCGAGCCCGCCCTCGCCGAGCCACGCCTCCGTCGCGGTCGGGCCCGGCGTGACGGCGTTGCAACGAATCCCGTCCTTCGCGTAGAGGTCGGCGACGAGCCTCGAGAGCGAGAGGACGGCGGCCTTCGTCACCGAGTAGTGGGGCATCCCGGTGGACGGGCGCTTGCCCGCCGTCGAGGAGACGTTGAGGATGACGCCTCCGCCCTCGCGCAGGTACGGCAGCGACGCGCGGATCGCGCGTACGTAGCTCATGACGTTGAGCTGCCAGTAGGCGTCCCATTCCTCGTCGGGAACGTCCTCGAACCGTGCCTGCCGCGCGCTGCCGACGTTGTTCACGAGGACGTCGAGCCCGCCGAGCGCTCCTGTCGCCTCCTCGACCGTCCTCTCGACCTCTCCCGACCGGGACAGGTCGACGATGACGTGGGCGACCTCTCCGACGCGCGGCGAGGCTCGTCGACCGCACGTCACGACGCGTGCGCCCTCGGAAACGAGCAGCCGCGCGGTCTCGAGCCCGATCCCTCCGGTCGAGCCCGTCACGAGACAGCTCTTGTCGCCGAGTCCGAGGTCCACGAGCGCGGCTAGCGTATCCCCGGTGGCGACGACGATCGTGATGGTTCGGCATGGGGAGACCGACTGGAACCGCGAGCGACGGTTCCAGGGCCACGCCGACGTCCCACTGAACGAGGCGGGGCGATCCCAGGTCCGCGAGCTTGCCGAGCGACTGTTCGGTGAGTCCTTCTCGCTCGCTTACACGAGCCCGCTCCGCCGTGCGAGCGAAAGTGCCGAGATCCTCGCCGCGCAGCTGGGGTTCGAGGTGCGACCGAGTGAAGCGCTGAAGGAGGTCGACGTCGGGTCGTGGTCCGGGCTGACGACGCCGGAGGTCGAAGCCCGATTTCCCGACGGATACAGGCGTTGGGTCGACTGGAGGGTCGCGGGCTGGGACGACGGCGAAAGCTACGAGGTGCTGGGGCGACGCGTCGTCGCGGGCTTGTACGAGATTGCCGAGCGTCACCCGGACGAGCACCTCCTCGCGGTCACGCACGGAGGTCCGATCCGGTCCGCGATGGCCGCCGCGCTCATGCTGTCCCTCGACGAGATCGGAGCCGCGATGGGCGCTCTCGAAAACTGCGCGGTCGTTCGGCTCGCCGTCCGGAACGGCGGACTCGAGGCAGTACACTGACCGCCTCGTGGAGGACTACACGAACAAGTACAAGGGCGAGCAGGTCGAGGTCGCGCTCTTCGGGGGCGACTACCAGGAAGGCGTCCTGACGGCCTACTGCTCGATCGAGGACGTGCCACACGTGGAGTTGAACGGGCACATCCTGATCCCGCTCCAGAACGTCGCCTCGGTGCACTGCTCCAGCCGCTGCGACGCACCCGAGCCCGACTGGCCTCCGCGCGGCTTCACCGAGGACGACGTCGGAGAGACGTAGGGCCCGTGCCGCGCGGGGCGGCCGCGCTCAACCTGGTGAAGACGTGGCTCCTCGTGGCCATCTTGGCGGCCGCGTTCGGCGGGCTCGGCTGGCTCGTGGGCGGGACGACGACCGCACTCCTCTTCGCCTTCTGCTCGCTCCTGGCGGCGACAGGCGTCTACCGGTACGGAGACCGCGCGCTGCTCGGGATGCTCGGCGCGCGCGCCTTTGCGCTCGCAGAGGACCCGATCCTGCGCTCGGCCGCCGACACGATGGCGGCCAGGCTCGACGTCCGGCCGCCCACCCTGTACCTGATCGACGACGGGTTCCCGCGGCTCTTCGCGGTCGGTCGCGGCCCGTCGAGCTCGACGCTCGCAGTGTCGACCGGGGCACTCCAGGCGCTTCGTCCCGAGGAGCTCGAGGCTGCCATCGCGCACGAGCTCGCCCACGTCCGCCGACGGGACGTGCTCGTGCAGACGTTCGTCGTGCTCTTCGCGGCAACCCTCGTCGAGTCGAGCCGAATCGGAGGTTGGCTGTCGCGCATGCTCCTGTACGTGCTCGCACCCATTGCCGCAGCCTTCGTCCACATACTTCTCTCCCCGAGACGAGAGCTCGAGGCCGACGCGCTGGCGGCGCGCGCCTCCGGTGCGGGTCACGACCTCGCGGACGCGCTCCTGCGGCTCGATCGTGCCTCGGAGCAGGTCGAGTTCGCAGCCTCGCCGGCGACGGAGCCTCTCTACCCGATCGACCCGTTCGAGGACGAAGGGATCGCACGGATGTTCAAGACGCACCCGCCGCTCGAGGCGCGCATCAAGCGCCTGCGTGAGCTGGCCGCAGACGCCAGCCGGAACGGGCGCGGCAGTCCGTCAGCCGAGAAGCTCACCCGGTAGCAGCGAGAACAATCACCGAGTCCCGAACGCGGCCGTCGGAATGGCGGAGGTGTGCGCGCAGAGTGCCTTCGCGCTGGAAGCCGACCTTCTCTGCGACGCGCTGCGAGGCGACGTTGTCCGGATCGGTGATCAGCTCCAGGCGCTGCAGGCGGAGCTCGTCCAGAGCCCAGCGTGCGAGCAGCCTCAAAGCGCTCGTGCAGATGCCTCGTCCACGGGCAGGACGTGCAACCCAATAGCCGACGTTTCCCCGGTAGCCCTGAGAGTTGAGACCCATGTCGATCGACCCGAGCACAGCATGGGTCCCGGCATCGACGACCGCGAAGGGGTACCGCTCGTCCCCGCTCTCGAGACAGCCGCGCAGGAAGGTCTCCGCGTCCGCGCGCGAGTACGGGCTCGGCACCCAGGGGATCCAACGCGAGATCTCCGCGTCCTGGCATGCACCCTCGACGGCCTGCGCGTCGTCCATCTGCCACGGCCGGAGCACGATGCCGTCGCCACGAAGCTCCACGTTCTGCATCGTAGGACGAACGAAGGCCGCCTTCCGGCGGCCTTCGCGAAGAGGTGGGCGGCGTCCTACTCTCCCGGGGGCTTGCGCCCCGAGTACCATCGGCGCTGGCGGGCTTAACTTCTCTGTTCGGAATGGGAAGAGGTGTATCCCCGCCGCTATGACCGCCTAAATTGTCGAGGTCGTGTCGCGCTAGGAGCAGCCTCCCCGCCGTACGCGTGCGGGAGGCGGCGATCAGCATCGCGCACCCTCAAAACTCCATAGCAGCTGTCGTCGGTGTTCAAAATCAAGACCTCGGGCAATTAGTACGGCTCCGCTGAGCGCATTGCTGCGCGTACACGTGCCGCCTATCAACGTGGTGGTCTTCCACGGCCCTTACTCCCTCGAGGGGATGGGAGGTCTCATCTCGAGGTGGGCTTCCCGCTTAGATGCTTTCAGCGGTTATCCCATCCAGGCGTAGCTAGTCAGCAATGCCCTTGGCAGGACAACTGATACACCAGAGGCCTGTTCATCTCGGTCCTCTCGTACTAGAGACGAATCCTCTCAAACCACCAACGCCCATGGCGGATAGGGACCGAACTGTCTCACGACGTTCTGAACCCAGCTCGCGTACCGCTTTAATGGGCGAACAGCCCAACCCATGGGACCTGCTTCAGCCCCAGGATGCGACGAGCCGACATCGAGGTGCCAAACCCTCCCGTCGATGTGGACTCTTGGGGAGGATAAGCC
>JBOHBD010000154.1:0-7187 GCA_050698195.1 Gaiellaceae bacterium | reverse complement strand
ACGGGCGCGTCGAGCGGCATCGGCGCGGCGACGGCGCGGAAGCTGCGCGACGCCGGCGTCCGCGTGGTCGGAGGCGCGCGCCGGGTCGAGCGCGTCGAGGCGGATGTCGCGCTCCCGCTCGACGTCACGGACGAGGAGTCGAGCGCTGCGTTCGTCGGACGAGCGGTTGCCGAGCTCGGCGGCATCGACATCCTCTTCAACAATGCCGGTCTCGCACTCGGCCGCTACCCGTTCTGGGAGTCGACCCCCGAGGACGAGACGACGGTCCTGCACACGAACGTGGACGGGGTGCTCCGCATGACGCGCATCTGCCTTCCGCACATCCGCGACGAGGGCCACATCGTCTTCATGGGCTCCGTCGCCGGTCGGCAGGCGTATCAGGACGGGGCGTCCTACGTCGCCTCGAAGTTCGCGGTGCGCGGGTTCGTCTACGCGTTGCGCGAGGACCTGCTCGGCCGCCCCGTCCGCATCACGACGGTCGATGCCGGCCTCGTCGAGAGCGAGTTCTCGCTCGTCCGCTACAAGGGCGACGCGGAGGCGGCGAAGGCCGTCTACGCGGGCGTCGACCCCGTCACCCCGGAGGACGTCGCGGACTGCGTCCTCTTCGCCTTGACCCGCCCACTACACGTCAACGTCGACGAGCTCGTCGTGAAGGCGCTCGCGCAGTCGAGCGGAGCGAGGGTCGTCCGCCGGACGTGAGCGGGAGTGCTGTGCTGACGATCCTCGAGGGATCGACCTTCTGCATCTGCGACGACCGGGGCGACATCGCGGCCGAGACGAGCGGCTTCTTCGCGCACGACACGCGGTTCTTGTCGCGGCTCGTGCTCAAGATCCACGGCTCGAGCCCTCTGCTCCTCTCCTCGGGGCGCGTCGAGCACTTCGCGGCGGCGTTCTATCTGCGCAACGCGAACGCGAACGGTCTCCCGCACGACGCGCTCTCGATCTCCCGCGAGCGATTCGTCGGCACCGGGATGCAGGAGCGGATCGCGGTCCGGAACGAGTGCATGCAGCGTCTCGACTTCGAGCTCTCGCTCGAGCTCCAGGCCGACTTCGCGGACATCATCTCGGTCAAGCTGCACGACTTCGCGCTCGGCGACCCGGCGAACGCGCCTGAGCTGCCTCCCCCCGCGCCGGCGACGCACGACGAGGATCGCCGCCAGATCGTGATCGCGGACCCCGCGGGCGACCTCGGGACGCGCGTCGTCCTGTCCCAGCTCGGGACGATCGGTGACGGCGCGGTGGTCTTCGATCTCTCGCTGGATCCGCACGAGCGCTGGGACCTGACCGTGGACATCCTGCCGTCGCTCGACCCGGTCGCCGAGTCCGAGCCGGCCGAGCCGCTCGACGAGGAGCGCGAGACGCTCGAGGACGTCGTCGCCGCGTGGACGCTCCGCGTGCCGAAGATCCGTGGCGGCTGGGAGAGCCTGCGCCGCTCCTTCGACCGCTCTGTGGCGGATCTTGCCGCGCTGCGGATGCGAACGGGCGACAGCCGGCGGCCGCTGTTCGCCGCCGGCATGCCGTGGTTCATGACCGTGTTCGGGCGCGACACGGCGATCACGTCGCTCCAGACGCTCCTGCTCGGGCCCGAGCCGGCCGTCGGCGCGCTCGACGCGCTCGCCGAGCTCCAGGCCCACGCCGTGGACCCGTCGATCGACGCCGACCCCGGCAAGATCGTCCACGAGGTCCGCGAGGGCCGGGCGGCGGACTTCTGGTTTCCGCGCTACTACGGCTCGATCGACGCGACCCCGCTCTTCCTCGTGCTCCTCGCGGAGACGTGGCGCTGGACCGACGACGCGAGCCTCGTGAACCGGCTCCGGGGCCCGGCTCTCGAGGCGCTCGAGTGGATCGACCGCTACGGAGACTCCGACAGGGACGGATTTGTCGAGTACTCCCGGCGTGCGGACGGCGGCCTGCGCAACCAGTCCTGGAAGGACTCCGGCGACTCGCAGCGGTTCCACGACGGTCGCATGGCCGACCCCCCGATCGCGCCGGTGGAGGTGCAGGGCTACGTATACGACGCGAAGCGAGGCCTCGCCGAGGTCGCCCGTGAGGTGTGGCGGGAGCCCGAGCTCGCGGAGCGGCTCGAACGTGAGGCCGACGAGCTGCGCGCGGCCTTCGACAAGGCGTTCTGGGTCGAGGAGCGCGGCGGGCTCTACGCGCTCGCGCTGGACGGGAAGAAGGAGAAGGTGGATGCGTCGTGCTCGAACATGGGGCACCTCCTCTGGAGCGGGATCGCGCTGCCGGACCGGGTCGGGCCGGTCGTCGACCAGCTGCTCTCCGAGTCGCTCTGGTCGGGCTGGGGGATCCGGACGATGGCGCGAGATGCAGCGGCGCACAACCCGCTCAGCTACCACAACGGCACCGTGTGGCCGCACGACTCGGCCATCGCCGCTTGGGGTCTCTCTCGGCACGGGTACGTCGAGCCCGCCCGCCGCGTAGCGCGCGCGCTGATCGAGGCGGCGGGGCACTTCGACTGGTCCCTGCCGGAGGTGTTCGCCGGGTACGCGCGGGACGAGACGCCGTTCCCGATCGCGTACCCGACTGCCGCCCGGCCGCAGGCGTGGGCGGCCGGCACGCCGATCCTCCTCGTGCGCGTCCTTCTCGGGATCGAGCCCGACCGGGTGCGGCAGCGGCTCGTCACGACGGTCTCGGACGAGCTGCCGAGCTGGCTCGACGGCCTGCGCCTCGAAGGCATCCGGGCGTACGGCCGCAACTGGACGGCCGAGGTGGAGCGCGGACGTGTCACGATTGCCGAAGGCGTCTAGGCAGGAGGGCAACGGTGCGCATAGGGCTCATCTGTCCCGTCTGGTTTCCGGTGCCGCCCGAGGCGTACGGAGGAACCGAGCGCGTAGTCGCCCTGCTCGCCGAGGGGCTGGTCGACGCCGGCCACGACGTGACGCTCTTCGCGTCGGGCGATTCGCAGACCCGCGCGCGCCTCGAATCAGTCTTCCAGACTGCCCCGAGCGAGTGGATCGGGCACACGTACTGGGAGATGCAGCACGTGGTGCACGCGATCCGGCGCGGGGCGAAGTTCGACGTCGTCCACGACCACACCGGGCTCCTCGGGCTCGCGCTCGGGGGACTCCTCCGCGTCCCGTTCTGCCACACGGTGCACGGCCCGCTCAACGGCGCGCCGGGCCGGCTCTACGAGGACGTCGTCGCGCTCGCACCGCAGGCGAAGCTCATCTCCATCTCGATGAATCAGCGGAGGCCGAAGGAGCACCTGCCCTGGATCGCCAACTGCCCGAACGCGCTCGACCTCTCCGTGTATCCGTTCAAGCCCAAGTCGTCGGGTGGCGACTACCTCCTCTTCCTCGGCCGCATGAGCCCGGACAAGGGAGCACACCGCGCGCTGGCCGTCGCCCTCGAGACCGGGTTGCCGCTCAAGATTGCCGCGAAGTGCCGGGAGCCGCTCGAGATCCGCTACTTCGACGAGTTCATCCGCCCGCACCTCGGCGACACGATCGAGTACGTGGGTGAGGTCGGGCATGCCGACAAGGTCGAGCTGCTGATGGGGGCGAGGGCGCTGATCAACCCGATCGACTGGGAGGAGCCGTTCGGCCTCGTCGTCATCGAGGCGATGGCGTGCGGGACCCCGGTCCTCGCCACGCGCCGCGGCGCGTTCCCCGAGATCGTCGATCACGGCCGGACGGGGATCCTCGTCGACAACTACCGCGAGATGGAGGACCCCGCCGTGCTCCAGCTGGCGGACTCGCTCGACCCGGAGGAGCTCAGGCGCGAGGTCGAGGAGCGCTTCTCGCCCGAGCACATGGTCGCGAACTACGTTGCTGCGTACGAGGCGACGATCGCCGAGACGAACGGCGCGTGAGAGTCCCGTGCCGCCGGCTCGACGCGCCGAACGAGCGCGCGCGGGACCCGAAGGCCAAGTTACAACTTGTCACTTGGGAGCCTCTCGGCGACGTCTCGTACGCCATCGGTGACACATGAGGCTGCGGTCGCCGTACGACCGCGAGATCGTCAAGCTCGCCGTTCCCGCACTGGGCGCGCTCGCCGCCGAGCCGCTCTACCTCCTCGTCGACACGGCCATCGTCGGCCACCTCGGGCGCTCGCAGCTCGCGGCGCTCGGCATCGCTGCCGCCATCCTCGGCGGGCTCTTCGCGATCTTCAACTTCCTCCAGTACGGGACGACGGCACAGGTCGCGCGCGCCGGCGGCGCGGGGGAGAGCGAGACCGCTCGTCGGCTCGGCGCGCAGGCAGTGTGGCTGTCGCTCGCGTTCGGAGTCGTCGTCGCCGGCATCGTCGCCCTCCTCGCCGAGCCGCTCGTGTCGCTGATGGGTGGAGAGGGACAGGCTGCTGAGTACGCGGCCACGTACCTCAGGATCGCAGCCATCGGCCTCCCGGCCGCCTTTCTCGCGCTCGGCGGCCAGGGCTACCTGCGCGGGATCGCGGACCTCCGGACGCCGCTCGCCATCGTCATCGCGGGGAACGTCGCGAACGTCGTGCTCGAGGTGCTCTTCGTCTACGGCTTCGATTGGGGGATCGCCGGTTCGGCCTGGGGAACGGCGATCGCGCAGCTCGGGATGGGCGCGGCGTTCGTCTACGTCATCGTGGGCCGGATGCACGCGGCCGACGCGCGGCCGCGCCTCGAGCTCGCGAGACGCGTGCTCTCGCTCGGAAAGTGGATCTTCATGCGCACGAGCGCGCTGATGAGCTCCTTCGTCCTCGCAGGGGCCGTTGCCACCCGATTCGGCGAGGCGTCGATCGGCGCGCACCAGATCGCGTTCCAGCTGTTCATCTTCCTCGCGCTCGTCCTCGACTCGGTGGCCATCGCCGGCCAGATCATCGTCGGCCGGGAGCTCGGGGCCGGCCGGACGGAGCGCGCATTTGCGGCCAGTGAGCGCATGATCTGGCTCGCGGTCGCCGCGGGCGGCGTCTTTGCTCTCGTGATGTTCGTGCTCGCCGGCGTGCTGCCCCGTGTCTTCACCGGCGACGGGGCGGTGCTCGACGAGACGGCGATCCTGTGGCCGCTGTTCGCACTCATGCAACCGTTGAACGGAGCCGTCTTCGCGCTCGACGGGATCCTGATCGGGGCGGGGGACGGGCCGTTCCTCGCGCTCTCGATGGTGGGAGCGTTCCTCGTCTGTGCGGTCGTGCTGATCGCGGCGCTCGCGGGGGACTGGGGGATCCGTGGGGTCTGGGCGGCGCTCGTCATCTTGATCCTTGTGCGTCTGACGGCGATGACGGCCCGCTTCCGCCGCGGCCGCTGGCTCGTCACGGGCTGGACGTAGGCTCTCGGGCGTGAACGTCTACGGCGGCGATCTCGAGCCGTGCTCGTTCGATCCGGCGACAGGCTTCTATCGAGACGGCTACTGCCGCACGGGCTCCGGCGACCTCGGCGTCCATGTCGTCTGTGCCGTGATGACGGACGAGTTCCTCGCGTTCACGCGCTCTCGCGGCAACGATCTCGTGACCCCGCAGCCCCAGTGGATGTTTCCCGGGCTCCGGCCCGGAGACCGCTGGTGCGTCGTCGCCGAGCGCTGGAGCGAGGCGCTGGAGGCCGGGGTCGCCCCGCCCGTCGTCCTGGAGGCCACGCACGCGTCGGCGCTCGAGTTCGTCGCGATGGCCGACCTCGAGGCACACGCACTGCGCGAGTGAGACGTCATCCCGATCTGCCCGCGCTCGACGACACCGAGCGCGCGTGTCTGGAGCGCTATCTCGACGTGCTGGTCGAACGGCTCGGCGAGCAGTTGCTCGACGTCTCCGTGTTGGGCCCTGCCGGGCGAGCTGATCGAAGAGCTCGTCGACGCGACGCTGCCGCTCTTTCTCGAATGCGGCCGTCAGATCGGGCCGCAGTTCAGGACGAGAGCAGGGCTCGCGCGGTCGAAGGAGGAGAGCGCCGCTCTGTTCCTCGAGCACCTCGAGCGCGACGCCATCACGCTCTACGAGCGCTGAGTCAGGACGCTTCCCGCCGCTTCCGCCAGTAGCGCTCGAGGCCGCGGTAGTGGTGCCAGAACGGCGCCGCCTCGTCGTACTGGCCGACCTGCTCGGGATCGACCTGGGAGACGTCGAATCGCGCCGCGGCGATGAAGGTCTGCTCGTCCATTCCGTCCTCGACCCGGCCCGCCCAGGTCCGGAGCGTCTCTCGGAGGGCGGCGAGGTGCTCCTCCACGTCGTCGAACGCCCCGAAGTGAATGAGCGCGAGACGTCCCGGGGCGCGGCGCTCGATCTCCTCGATGGTGCGGTTCCAGGCCTCGAGGTCGAGCTCGGGAGGCGGGCAGGGCGGGAGGACGAAGCGCCCCGGCGAGATGCGCACACCGGCCGCGTCCCCGGCGAACAAGGTGCCCTCGGAGTCGAGGTACGAGACGTGGTGCCAGGCGTGCCCGGGAGTCGGGAAGCACTCGAGGCCGAGGATGCGGTCGCCGACGGCGTGGACGTTCTGCTCGGGGACCGGCGCGAGCTCCCCCCACAACGCGTCGAAGGCGGTCCCGTAGAGCCTGCGTGCGCTCGCCTCCAGCTTCGAGGGGTCGACCAGGTGCGGCGCACCGACCTCGGAGACGTGGACCTGGAGCCATGGGTGCTGGCGCACGAGCACTCCCGCGGCGCCCGCGTGGTCGAGGTGGATGTGGGAGAGGAGCAGGTGGCGGACGTCGGTGAGGTCGAGCCCGCGCTCGGCGAGCCCCGCCTTCAGATGCGGAATGCAGGTCGTCGGGCCGCAGTCGAAGAGCGCGAGACCGTCCAGGGTCTCGAGCAGGTAGCAGCCGATGATGTGCTCGTCCAGGTGGTGCAGGTCGATCGGCTCGACCGTGATGCTCCTCGCCCCGCTCACGCGAGCGCGGTCTCGAGGTCGGCGATCAGGTCGTCCAACGCCTCGATGCCGGTGGAGAGCCGAACGAGCGACGCCGGCACCGCGAAGGGCGCGTCCGCGGTTGACGCGTGGGTCATGCGCGTCGGATGCTCGATCAGGCTCTCGACGCCCCCGAGGCTCTCCGCCAGCTTCCAGATCTCGGTGCGCGCGACGACGTCCACCGCTTCCTCCTCGCTCCCGAGGAGGAACGAGACCATCCCTCCGAAGTCGCGCATCTGCCGCGCGGCGATCTCGTGCCCGGGGTGACTCCGGAGGCCGGGATAGAAGACGCGCTCGACTCGTGCGTGGCGCTCGAGGAACGCGGCGACGGCCGCAGCGTTCGAGCAGTGCCGGTCCATCCGGACGGCGAGCGTCTTCAGCC
>JBOHBD010000153.1:0-6737 GCA_050698195.1 Gaiellaceae bacterium | reverse complement strand
GGCGATCCGGGCGCTCAAGGAGGACCTCCCCGAGCTCGTGGTGATGACGGACGTCTGCCTGTGCGAGTACACGGATCACGGGCACTGCGGCCTGCTCGACGCGGCGGGCTACCTGCTGAACGACGAGACCCTCGAGATCCTCGGGCGCATCGCCGTCTCGCACGGGGAGGCGGGCGCGGACGTCGTCGCCCCCAGCGGCATGATCGACGGCATGGTCGGAGCGATCCGGGCGGCTCTCGACGTCGCCGGCCTGGAGCGTGTCGCGATCCTGTCGTACGCGGTGAAGTACGCATCCGCGTTCTACGGCCCGTTCCGCGACGCCGCCGAAGGTGCGCCGGCGTTCGGCGACCGCACGAGCCATCAGATGGATCCCGCCAACGCACGCGAAGCGCTGCGCGAGGCAGCGCTCGACGTCGAGCAGGGAGCAGACGCGCTGATGGTCAAGCCCGCGGTCGGCTATCTCGACGTCGTGAGCCGGGTGCGGGAGCGGTTCCCCGAGCTTCCACTCGCGGCCTTCAACGTCAGCGGCGAGTACGCGATGGTGAAGGCGGCCGCTGCGAACGGCTGGCTGGACGAGCGCGCCGTCGCACTCGAGGTGCTCACGGGAATTCGCCGCGCGGGGGCGGATCTGATCGTCACGTACCACGCGAAGGACGCCGCCGGCTGGCTTCAGGGAGCGGCGTGACGGCGCGCGTCGACGACCGGCCGGACGAGGAGACCACTGGGAGCACGGACGTCGCCGAGCACGGGCGGACGGCGGACGGGGAGACGACCTCGCTCGACCGCCGCCTCTTCATGCAGCTTCTCGCCTTCGGGGGGGCGCGCGACACGACCGGGCTCGTCTTCGCGCTCGAGTCGGCGGCCGTCGAGGGAGTGCTATACGAGGATGTCAACGATCCGACGGGCATCGCGCTGCTGACGCTGAGCGAGACTCCGGACACGTTCGTCTCGGAGCTCCGAGGCTTCCTCCAGGAGGCGCCGTTCGCGGATCTCGAGCCGAAGCCCGATCTCACGATGCTGGGGCGGACGTACGCGATCGGGTACGAGCAGGACCTCGACGAGACGCTCGTCGAGCGGCCGCGCGGCCGCGTCCTCGATCCCGACCTCCGGTGGGCGATCTGGTACCCGCTGCGGCGCGCCGGGTCCTTCGAGCAGCTCTCGCGGAAGGAGCAAAACGCGATCCTGATGGAGCACGGCGGCGTCGGGACGGCGTTCGGCAGGGCGGGGCTCGGGTTCGACATCCGGCTCGCGTGTCACGGGCTCGACAAGCTCGACAACGTCTTCGTGGTCGGGCTCCTCGGGCCGGAGCTGCATCCGCTCTCGATCATCGTCCAGCGCATGCGGAAGACGCGCCAGACGTCGCTCCACCTCGAGCGGCTCGGTCCGTTCTTCGTCGGCAGGGTGGCGTGGCAGAGCCGCGTGGAGTGACCGAAGCCCCGCCTCCCGAGGCGGACACCGAGCCGACCGCGCCCTTTCTCCGCGCCTGCCGCGGGCTTCCGGCAGAGCGTACGCCCGTGTGGTTGCTCCGCCAGGCGGGCAGGTACATGCCGGAGTACCGCGCGCTGCGCGAGAAGCACTCGATGCTCGACCTGATCCGGACGCCCGAGCTCGCGGCGCAGGTGACGCTCATGCCGGTCGACGCGTTCGGCGTCGACGCGGCGATCGTCTTCTCCGACATCCTGCCGCCGCTCGTCGGGATGGGGCTCGCGCTCGACTTCAGCGACGGGCCGAGGATCGGGAACCCGATCGCGAGCCCACGCGACGTCGATCTCCTCGGGACTCCGCCGGCCGAGGAGATGATGCCGGGAACGCTCGAAGCGATCCGCCTCGTCCGCCGCGAGCTCGAGCCCCGCGACATCCCGGTGATCGGCTTCGCGGGTGCGCCGTTCACGCTCGCGAGCTACGCGATCGAGGGCGGCACGTCCAAGGACTTCTCGCGGACGAAGGCGTTCATGCTCTCCGAGCCCGCCGCCTGGAAGCGGCTGCTGACGAGGCTCGCGACCGTGCAGGCGGACTACCTGCTCGCGCAGGCACGTGCGGGAGCGCAGGCGTTGCAGGTCTTCGACTCATGGGCCGGACGGGCCCTCGGGCGCGAGGACTACCTCCGCTACGTCGCGCCGTCGAACCGCGAGCTCTACGCGGCCGTCGCGCGCGCCGGCGTCCCAGTGGTCAACTTCTCGCTCGGCGTGAGCGCCTACCTCTCCGAGGCCGCCGCCTGCGGCGGCGACGTCGTCGGCCTCGACTGGCACCTCCCGCTGGACGAGGCGTGGCGTCGTGTCGGCTTCGAGCGGCCGGTGCAGGGGAATCTCGACCCTGCCGCGCTGCTTGCGCCCTGGCGCGAGCTCCGCGCCAGGATCGACGACGTCGTCGACCGGGCGGACGGGCGCGCGGGCCACGTCTTCAACGTCGGCCACGGGCTCGTCCCCCAAACGCCGGTCGACAACGTGCGCCGCCTCGTCGAGCACGTGCGGGAGCGGACTGCGTCGTGAGCGTGCGCCTGCCGGTCGGCGTGCTCGTGATGGCCTACGGCGGGCCCGAGTCGCTCGACGAGATTCCCGGGTACCTCGCCGACATCCGCGCGGGCCGCCCCACACCGCGCGAGGTCGTGGCGGAGATCACCGAGAACTACCGCGCGATCGGCGGCCGCTCGCCGCTCTCGGACATCTCTCGCAGGCAGGTCGAAGCGCTCGCGGAACGGCTCGGCGCCGGGTACCGCTGCTACCTCGGGATGCGCCACTGGTCGCCCTGGATCGAGGAGGTCGTCGGCGAGATGGCCGCCGACGACGTGACGCATGCGGTCGGGCTGGTGCTCGCGCCGCACTTCAGCGCCTTGTCGGTCGCCCGCTACCAGCAGAAGGTCGCCGACGGGCTCGATCTCTACCGCGAGCGGATCGACTTCGCGCACGTCCCGAGCTACCACGACGCACCGGGGCTCGTCGAGGCGTTCGCGAGGCGGGTCGAGCAGGGTCTCGCCCGCTGGAGCGAGGACGAGCGCGACCGCGTCCACGTCGTCTTCAGCGCGCACAGCCTTCCCGAGCGCGTGCTCGCGGGCGGGGATCCGTACGACGACCAATGCCGGGAGACCGCTCGGCTCGTCGCGGAGCGCGCCGGGCTCCCGCCGGAGCGCTGGTCGTGGAGCTACCAGTCCGCGGGGCGCACGGCCGAGCCCTGGGCGGGGCCCGATCTGGGCGAGCACCTCGAGGAGCTCGCTGCGAGCGGTGTCAGGGACGTCGTCGCGGTCCCGGTCGGGTTCGTCTCCGACCACGTGGAGATCCTCTTCGACGTCGACGTCCGCGCCCGGGCCGTCGCGGACCGGCTGGGCATGCGGTTCGAGCGCCCGCCGGCGCTGAACGACGACCCCGTGTTCGTCGAGTCGCTGGCCGATCTCGTCCGCACGAGGGCGGCACGCTGGGTCGAGGGAGCGCGAGCGGCGTGATCCGGATCGCGGCCGACAAGGTGATCGGCTTCCGGCTTCGGCGCCACATGCTCGACCGCCGCGTGCCGGGCGAGAGCCTGGTCGAGACGGCACGAGCGCTCTGCGGCGTCCATGCGCAGCTCGCCTCGTCGGCGGAGCTGGCCCTCTGGGCCCGGATGGACGGCATCCAGGCGGACGACGTGCGCACGGCGCTCGAACGGGACCGCACCCTCGTGAAGACGTGGGCGATGCGCGGCACGCTCCATCTCCTGCCCAGTGACGACCTGCCGCTCTACGTCGCGGTTCTCGGCCCACGCTGGGCTGACCCGGGCAGCGCGTGGTTGCGCGGATTCGGCCTCACGAACGCGCAGTACGACGCCATCCTCGACAGCGTCCCACGTGCGCTCGGGGCCCGCCCACGCACCCGGGAGCAGCTCGCCGACAAGCTCGCCGAGCTCGCCGGCCCCGATATCCGCGACCGCGTCCTCTCCGGCTGGGGCGCGCTGCTGAAGCCGTCCGCACGCCGGGGCGATCTCTGCTTCGGGCCGAACCGTGGCCGCAACGTGACGTTCGTGCGCCCCGACCGCTGGCTCCGGCTGCGCGCGCTGCCCTCGCTGGACTCCGGGGAGGCGGCTCGCGAGCTCGTCCGCCGCTACCTCGCCGCGTACGGGCCCGCGACCGCGGACGATCTCGGGCGCTGGCTCGGGGTGCGCGGCGCGGAGCCGAAGCGACTGCTCCGCGCGGTCGAGGACGACCTCGTCGAGGTCGAGGTCGCCGGTCGACCGGCGTGGGCTCTCGCGGTCGACCTCGACGATCTCCAGAAGGCGCCCGAGCCGAGCTCGGTACGCCTCCTGCCTGCGTTCGATCCCTACGTGGTCGGCTTCCGGCCGCGGGAGCTCTTCGTCGCGCCGAAGGACGAGCGGAGAGTCTTCCGACCGCAGGCGTGGCTGTCGCCGGTCGTCCTCGTCGACGGGCGCGCCGCCGGGGTCTGGGAACGCGAGCTTCGCGGCCGCAGGCTGGACGTTCGGATCGAGCCGTTTGCACGTCTGACCGCGGCGACTCGGCGCGCGCTCTCCGACGAGTCCGAGCGGCTCGCCGCGTTTCTCGGCGCGACGGTCGAGCTGTCGCACGCCGCATGAGGAGGATCGCGGTCGTCGGCGGGGGAGTCGCGGGGCTCGCGGCCGCGAGGCGGCTCGAGGCGCTGGTCCAGGACGCCGAGCTCGTGCTGATCGAGAAGGAGCTCCGGCTCGGCGGGAAGCTCCTCACCGAGCACGTCGACGGCTTCGTGATCGAGGGCGCGGCCGACAGCTTCCTCTCGCGCAAGGGGCGCGGGATCGGGCTCTGCGAGGAGCTCGGTCTCGCGGACGAGCTCGTCGGCCGCCGACGCGGCAACGTGCGGAGCTTCGTCAGGCACGGCACGGAGCTCCATCCGCTGCCCGAGGGGCTGACGGGGATGATCCCGACGGACCTCGACGCCCTCACGGAGAGCGCTCTGCTCTCGCCCGACGGCCGGGAGCGACTCGCAGCCGAGGTGGACGTCCCGCCGGCGCCGCAGGACGGCGACGAGTCGATCGCCGCGTTCGTCTCGCGCCGGCTCGGGCGGGAGGCCTACGAGCGTCTCGTCGAGCCGCTGATGACCGGCATCTACGGCGGCGACGGCGAGCAGCTCTCGCTTCAGGCGACGTTTCCGAACCTGCGGGCGCTCGAGCTCGAGCACGGCAGCGTGATCCGCGGCCTCTCCGAGCAGGCACCGGTCGACTCGGTGCACCCGCCGTTCGTGACGCTCCGATCGGGGATGGGGACGCTCCCCGCCGCGCTCGCCGCCGGCCTCGCTCGGACGGACGCGGTCACGGGCCGGGCTGCCGTCCGCCTGCGACGAAGCCACGGATTCGAGCTCGAGCTCGAAGGGGGTGAGGAGCTCGAGGTGGACGGCGCCGTCCTCGCGGTCCCGGCGTTCGCCGTCGCCGCCCTCGTGTCCGAGCTCGACGACGATCTCGCCGCGCTCCACGCGGAGATCGCGTACGCGTCGTCGGCCGTCGTCACGCTCGCGTATCGCGGCGAGGACGTCGGGCGCCCGCTCGACGGCTACGGCTACGTCGTCCCCGGCGCCGAGGGTTCGGACGTCCTCGCCTGCACCTGGACCTCCCGCAAGTGGGAGGACCGCGCTCCCGAGGGGTTCGCGCTCCTCCGCGTCTACGCGGGTCGCTTCGGGGGGCGGGACGTCACCGCTGAGAGCGACGAGGATCTCGTCGCGATCGCCCGCGAAGAGGTTCGGCTGCTCGAAATCACGGCCGCCCCGGCACTCGCGCGCATCCACCGCTGGCCGCGGGGGATGCCGCAGTACGTCCTCGGCCATCCGGAGCGGCTCGGACGGATCGATGCAGCCCTCGCACGCCATCCAGGCCTCGCTGTCGCCGGCGCCGCCTACCGCGGCGTCGGAGTCCCCGACTGCATCGCGTCCGGCGAGGAGGCCGCGCAGGCGGTCGCGGCCTTCCTCGAGCGCCCGCACGCGCCGAGCGTGCGTCCCCTGCGATGAAGAGGACGACCGCGGAGTCCGAGCGGCTGTTCGCGGAAGCTGCGCAGCTCATGCCGGGCGGGGTGAGCTCGCCCGTGCGCGCGTTCCGGGCCGTCGGCGGCACGCCGTTCTTCGTCGAGCGCGGGGAGGGCGCCTACCTCGTCGACGTGGACGGGAACCGCTACGTCGACTACGTCCTCTCCTGGGGCCCGCTGATCCTGGGCCACGCACATCCCCGCGTCGTGGCCGCGCTCGAGGAGGCGGTGCGGCGCGGGACGAGCTACGGCGCGCCGAGCCCGCTGGAGGTCGAGCTCGCCCGCCTGATCACGGAGGCGATGCCGAGCATCGAGCTCGTCCGCTTCGTCAGCTCGGGCACCGAGGCGACGATGAGCGCGCTCCGGCTCGCGCGAGCGTTCACGGGGCGCTCGAAGGTCGTGAAGCTCACCGGCTGCTACCACGGGCACGCCGACCTCCTGCTCGTGCAGGCCGGGTCCGGTGTCGCGACGCTCGGGCTTCCCGACTCACCGGGCGTGAGCGCCGGAGCGGTCGAGGACACGCTCATCGCGCCGTACAACGACCTCGAGGCGGTCGAGCGGCTCTTCGCCCGGCATCCGGGAGAGATCGCCGCCGTGATCGTCGAGCCGGTGGCCGGGAACATGGGCCTCGTCGTCCCCGCCGAGGGCTTTCTGGACGGGCTGCGCCGGCTGACGGCGGCGGAGGATGCGCTCCTCGTCTTCGACGAGGTGATGACGGGCTTCCGAGTGCATCCGGGCGGCGCCCAGACGATGTACGGGATCGCTCCCGACC
>JBOHBD010000152.1:0-5101 GCA_050698195.1 Gaiellaceae bacterium | reverse complement strand
GGCATCCTCCAGCTCATCAACTTCGCCCACGGGGACGTCTTCGCGCTCTCCGGTCTCGTCGCGAGCACGATCATCGTCTCCGTCCTCGGCCTCGACCGGGATACGGGCGTTCTCCTGATCGTCGTCGGCCTGCTCGCGACGCTCGCCGTCACGATCCCGCTCTTCGCCGTCGTCAACGCGGCCATCGAGCGGGTCGCCTACAAGCCGCTGCGGCATGCTCCACGACTTGCGGCGCTGATCACCGCGGTCGGTATGTCCTTCATCGTCCAGAACGTCTCCCTCGCCATGTACGGGGTCGACTTCGAGGCGGTTCCCCCCTTCATCCCGCGGACGGCGGCGATCCAGATCGGCGACGTCGCGGTTCCGTGGAACAAGCTCGCCATCTTCATGATCGTCATCCCGGTCCTCCTCGTGCTCACGTGGTTCGTCCGCTCCACGCGTCAAGGCAAGGCGATGCGCGCCGTGGCGCAGGACACCGAGGCCTCGGCGATGATGGGCATCGACGTCGACCGCACGATCTCGGTGACCTTCTTCCTCGCCGGGTCGCTCGCGGCCGTGGCGGGCCTCGTCTACCTGCTCCAGTTCAACATCCGCTACGACACGGGCTTCGAGCTCGGCTTGATCGCGTTCACCGCGGCCGTGCTGGGCGGTATCGGCAACCTCACCGGGGCCGTTCTCGGGGCGATGTTGATCGGGATGGTGCAAGCGTTCAACGAGGGGCTCGACGACACCCCCGGCGGCGACTGGACCCGGTCGATCGTCTTCGGGATCCTCATCGCGGTTCTGGTCTTCCGGCCCCAGGGCATCCTCGGCGAGCGAACACCGGAGGGCGCGTGAGCACAGCCCTGCAGGGGTTCGCGGACCGCGCTCGCACCGAGCGCGGCTGGTGGCTGGCGGGAGGCGTGATCGCGCTCGCACTCATCTACCCGCTCATGGTGGAGACGCTCCGTGACCTACCGTTGATCGCCGACTTCGTCCCGGGAACGCGCTCGATGGTCGTAATGCTCGTCGTCACGACGATGGCGCTGGGGCTGAACGTCGTCGTCGGCTACGCCGGCCTGCTCGACCTCGGGTACGTCGCGTTCTACGCGGCGGGCGCGTACGTTGCCGGCTGGTTCGCGTCGCTTCAGTTCGAGCAGGTGACGTTCCACATCTGGTCGACGGTGTCGAGCGATCTCCCGGGCATCCACCTTTCGATGTGGCTCGTCCTCGCGATCGCGGGCGTCTTCACGACCGTCGTCGGCATCCTCATCGGGCTGCCGACTCTGCGCCTGCGGGGCGACTACCTCGCCATCGTGACGCTCGGGTTCGGCGAGATCATCCCCCAGGTCGTGCGGAACGCGGACGAGCAGGGGATCGGTTTCGACCTCACGAACGGGTCGTTCGGCATCGCGCCGATCGACTCCGTCGGCTTCGGGACGGACTTCGTGTTCCGGACGGAGTCGAACGAGGCCGACCTCTACTACTGGACCGCGATCGGTCTTCTCCTCTTCACCGTCTTCTGCTGCATCCGCCTGCGCGACTCGCGTCTCGGGCGAGCTTGGATCGCGATCCGCGAGGACGAGACGGCCGCCGCGGCGATGGGCGTCCCGCTGATGCGCACGAAGACCTGGTCCTACGCAATCGGTGCGTTCTTCGGCGGCATCGCGGGCGCGTTCTACGCGAGCTTCAAGGCAGGGGCGTTCCCGGCGGACTTCTTCTTCAACTTCTCGATCTTCCTCCTGTGCATGGTCATCCTGGGCGGGATGGGGAGCATCTGGGGCGTGATCGTCGGTGGGATGCTCCTCGGCTACCTCAACATCGAAGGCCTGTCCACGATCGGCGCGAAGGCCCAGGAGGCCGGTCTCGACTTCGATCCCACGAAGTACCAGTTCGGCATCTACGGCCTGATCATCGTCGCCATGATGCTGTTCAGGCCGACCGGGCTGATACCGGAGCGACGCCACAAGGTCGAGCTCGCCGAGGGCGTGCACGACACGCCGTTCTACGACGTGCAGACCGAGGGTGCGCTCGATCACGACGTCGGTCGCGCCGACGAGTGATGGCCGCTGTCCCCGACAACCTGCTCGTCGCGGACCGGGTGCGCAAGGAGTTCGGCGGCCTCGTCGCGACCGACGACATCGACTTCACGATCCCGCGCGGCTCGATCATCGCCCTGATCGGCCCCAACGGCGCCGGCAAGACGACGTTCTTCAACCAGATCACGGGCGTCTACGTCCCCACGTCCGGGTCGATCGTCTTCGACGGGACCGAGGTCGTCGGAAAGCCGCCGCACGCCATCGTGGAGCTCGGCATCGGGCGCACGTTCCAGAACATCCGGCTCTTCGCCCAGATGACCGCGCTCGAGAACGTGCTCGTGGGCATGCACTGCCGTCTCAGGGGCGGCATCTTCGGCTCGATCGTCCGGACGCCGCGCGTGAGGCGCGAGGAACGGGAAGCGCGCGACCGGGCACGGGAGCTTCTCACCTACTGCGGCCTGCCGCGCCGACACGAGGAGTACGCGGGCACTCTCCCCTACGGGGACCAGCGACGGCTCGAGGTTGCCCGCGCCCTGGCGACGGACCCGAAGCTCCTCCTGCTCGACGAGCCCACTGCGGGCATGAACCCTCAGGAGACGGCCGCCTTCATCGGCTTCGTGCGGCAGGCGCGCGACGACCTGGGGCTGACGGTCCTCCTCATCGAGCACGACATGAAGGTCGTGATGGGCGTGTCGGAGCGGATCACCGTGCTCGACTACGGGGCAAAGATCGCCGAGGGCTCACCCGGCGAGATCCAGGCGGACGAGCGCGTGATCGAGGCCTACCTCGGAACCGGAGCGACGGCGTGAGCGAGCCTGCCGCAGCGCCGGTTCTCGAGATCGAGGACATCCACGTCTACTACGGCGCGATCCACGCGCTCAAGGGCATCTCGCTGAACGTCGAGGAGGGCGAGATCGTCACGTTGATCGGGGCGAACGGCGCAGGGAAGTCGACGACGCTACGGGCGATCAACGGGCTCAACCGTCCGCGGCAGGGGTCGATCCGCTTCCAGGGCCGGGAGATCGCAGGCTCCAAGCCGCACTCGATCGTGAAGAGCGGCATCGCGCAGAGCCCCGAGGGCCGGCGGCTGTTCCCACGCATGTCGGTGACGGAGAACCTCGAGATGGGAGCGTTCCAGCGCACCGACCGGGCGAACTTCTCCGAGGACATGGATCGCGTGTTCGAGCTCTTCCCGCGACTCCAGGAGCGCCGGTCCCAGAAAGCGGGCACCCTGTCCGGAGGCGAGCAGCAGATGTGCGCGATCGGCCGGGCGCTGATGGCCCGACCCAAGCTCCTGCTCCTCGACGAGCCGTCGATGGGTCTCGCGCCGATCTTCGTCGAGCGGATCTTCGAGATCGTGGTCGAGATCAACAAGCAGGGGACCCCGGTGCTGCTCGTCGAGCAGAACGCGCTCATGGCGCTCGACGTCGCCCAGCGCGGGTACGTGATGGAGACGGGCACGATCGCGCTCCACGGGCCCGCCGGCGAGCTCAAGGCGAACGAGCGAGTCCGCAAGACCTATCTCGGCGAGGGCTGACGCCCATACGGTCTGTCGCTGCACCTGGTTCGTCGCCCACCCGCGCCGGGTCGCTAGTGTAGGAAGCTCGAGTGGAGGTCTGGGTGGAAGGCATGACGCGGCATGCGGAGGAGAGGCAGTCGGGTGACGCGCTGCGGTGGATGGCGTTCATCGGCCTCGCTCTCGCGGTCTTCGCGATCGACCAGGCGTTGAAGGAGAGCGTCCGCTCGGCGTTCGAGCCGGGTGAGGGCGTGCACCTCTTCGGCGGGTACTCGATCCAGCACTTCCAGAACCCCGGCGTCGCCGGTGGCGGACTGGATGGCAGGGCCCTTCCGCTCGCGGTCCTCGCGCTGCTGGCCGTGCTCGGGCTCTACGAGTTCCTGGCCCAGCGAGGCCACGCGCGCATCCCTCTCCTCGTCGGGTTCGGGCTGCTCGTCGGAGGAGGGCTCGGCAATCTCGTCGATCGCGCGCGCCTGGGGCTCGTCACGGACTTCATCCGGAACGGCGAGCGCGCCTTCAACGTCGCCGACCTCGCGATCTTCGCCGGAGGCGTCGTCGTCCTCGTCGCGCTCGTCGCGACTCTTCTTCGGCCGCGGCTTCAGCCGACGAGCAACGGCGGATAGGGAGGAGCGAGCAGGATCCCGACGCGTGCGTCGCCGCCGGCGACACCGTGCGCCATCTCGAGCGCGCTTCCGATCCCGTGGCTCGGCACGAATCCGAGCGTGCGCGCCGCGACCGCGTCGCGCGAGCCGGCGACGACGACCCGGCCGAGACGCGAGAGTGCGGGCTCGCATCCCGCCCAGTCGGCGTACGGGAGCAACGGGTGGCAGGCCTTGGCCGCGCGGTACGCGCCGATCGCCCGCGCGTCGGTCGCCGCAGCCCGCTCCGCCCCTGCCAGCTCCGACGCGTCGCGTGTCAGCCGCAGCGCGTTGAACATCGCCGCGTAGGGCGCCTGCGTGCCGTGTGCGAAGGAGCGCGTCAGCGGGTGGACGATCACGAGCGTGCCGTCGCGGTGGACCGGAAACGCGTCGCGCCGGAGGCGGAGCACGAGCCCAAGCGCGACCGCCGCAACGGTGACGGGGTTCAGCGGTTCGCGCGGGAAGTGGGGTCCGATCCACGGCACCCCCACGACGAGCGCGTCCAGCGGCTCCGCAAGGCGGGTTCCGCGGAGAGCGATGCCGCGCAGGAGCGCCTCCGCATGGGCGACGGACGGCCGCCCCGCGAACGCGCCGGTCGCTGCCAGGCGGCGTCCCTGGCTCGCGAGGACGTCGCGGCGCAGGGCATCGGGAAGGAGCGAGAACCCGGTGCGGAGGAGAGACCGGGCGACACGAGATACGGCCTCACGCTCGTGCGGGTAGCCGCCGTACCTCCCCGTCAGGCGCGGAAGGTCGAGCACGAGCGAGACGCCGGTGAGCGCAACGTGCGTGCTCACCGCGGCTTCGAGCTCGAGCGCACGGCTCCACGCGTGAGAGCCCGAGGCCTCGAGGAGCGAGTCCGCGCTCGCGACGCTCCTGACCGTTGCCGCGTCGCAGGCTGCCAGGAGCGCCGCGGGCCCGCCGTGCAGAAC
>JBOHBD010000151.1:0-11925 GCA_050698195.1 Gaiellaceae bacterium | reverse complement strand
GCGCTACAGTTGCGGCCCCCGGACGATCGCGTGCGGGCGATTAGCTCAGTCGGTTAGAGCGCCGCTCTGATAAGGCGGAGGCCCCTGGTTCGAGTCCAGGATCGCCCATACCTGCGAGGCGCCGCGGCGGCCGATCGTCATGCCGGAGCGGCGGCCTCGAGCGCCTCGGCGAGCTCCGCGAGACGTGTCTCGTCTCCGAACCTCACCTGCAACGTGCCGTTGACGACACGCGCCGGGAATCCTGTCAGGCGCTCCGCGGCGCTCGTCGCGCGTTCGGAGAGCGCGGGGTCGACGAGGTTCGTACGGCGCGGCCGTCGCCGGGCGCCGCCCTCCTGCGCCGCCCTCTCCGCGACACGCACCGTCAGGCCCTCCTTGACGATCCGGCGCGCCAGCCTTCGCCGCGCGTCGTCGTCCTGCAGCGACAGCACGGCGCGGGCGTGCCCCTCCGTGAGATCTCCGCGCGCGAGCATCCACAGCACCTCCTCGGGAAGCTCGAGGAGGCGCAGCCGGTTCGAGACCGCCGGCTTCGAGCGCCCCACGCGCTCGGCCACGTCACCCAGAGAGAGCTCGAACTCGTCCACGAGCGACGCGTATGCGCGCGCTTCCTCGACCGGCGACAGCTGCTCGCGGGCGACGTTCTCGACGAGGCCGAGGAGCAGCGAGTCGCCGTCCTCCGCCTCCCTGACGAGCGACGGGAGAGTCGGTATCCCGGCGGCCTTCGCGGCCCGCCAGCGGCGTTCGCCGGCGATCAGCTCGAACCCGCCCTCGGCGCGGCGGCGCACGACGATCGGCTGCAGCAGGCCCTGGTGCCGGATCGACGCCGCGAGACCGGCGGCCGCCTCGGGCTCGAATCGTCGCCGCGGCTGGCGGGGGTTCGGGTGGATCGCCTCGACGGGGAGGTGCAGCAGCTCGGGCTGACCGGCCTCGCCCAGGAGGACCTCGAGCCCGCGCCCGAGGCCGCGCCGCTCTCTAGGAACGCTCGACAAGCTCCATCGCCACCTTCCAGTAGGCCTGCGCGCCGGCCGAGCGGCGGTCGTAGGCGATCGCGGGGAGCCCGTGGCTCGGCGCCTCGGCGAGGCGCACCGAGCGGGGCACGGTCGTGGTGAAGACGAGGTCGCCGAAGTGGCGGCGGAGCTCCGCCTCCACCTCCGCCGCCAGGCGCGTGCGGCCGTCGGCCATCGTCAGGAGCACTCCCGCGACGGCCAGGCCCGGATTGAGTCGCGCCTTGACGAGATTGATCGTCCCGAGCAGCTGCGAGAGCCCCTCCAACGCGTAGTACTCCGCCTGGACGGGAACGATCGCCCGGTCGGCCGCGGCGAGCGCATTCACGGTCAAGGGCCCGAACGAGGGCGGGCAGTCGAAGAACACGAACGAGTACGAGTCGAGCCGCCCGGCAAGGGCTTCGGCGAGGTACCGCTCGCCCCCCTGGCGCGTCGACAGCTCGACCGACGCCGCCGCGAGGTCGGTCTTCGCCATGACGACATCCAGGTTGGGAAAGCCCGACGGCTTGGCGAGAGACGAGAGGGGAACCCCGTCGAGCAGATCGTGGGTCGAGGCGCCGTTGGCACGCATGCCGAGCCCCGACGTCGCATTCGCCTGCGGATCGAGATCGATCAGCAACACGCGCTCGCCCGCCTCGGCGAGACAGGCGCTGACATTGACCGCGGTCGTCGTCTTTCCGACGCCGCCCTTCTGGTTCGCCACTGCGTAGACCCGGGCGGGCACGAGGCAAGCCTAGAGAGGGGGGCGGCTAGAGTCCGGCGTCGTGCGCGAGCCGGCGCCACCGTACGCGGGTGAGGGTCCCCACGCCCTCTGGCACGTCAGCGAGAACGCTTCGATCGAACGGTTCGAGCCCCACGTCGCGGTGACCGCCGAGAGCGGCGCGCCGCGCGTCTGGGCGATCGACACCCGCCATCTCCCGATGTACTGGTTCCCGCGAGATTGCCCGCGTGGGACCTTCTGGGCGACATCCGACACGAGGCCGGAAGACGCCGAGCACCTCCTCGCCGGGTCGTCTCGTGTGCATGCGGTAGAGGGCGCGTGGCTCGACCGGATCCGCGCCGCCCGCGTCGTGGCCTACCGCCTGCCCGAGACGAGCTTCGTGCCAGATCCCGGCGTGGGCGGCTACTGGCTGAGCGGGGAGCCAGTGATCCCGCTCGAGCTCGTCGAGCTCGGAGACCTGCTCGCGCGCCACACAGCGGCGGCAATCGAGTTGCGGATCGTGGAGAACCTCTGGCCGCTATGGGATCGCGTTGTCGCCTCGACGGTGGAGTTCAGCGGAATGAGGCTTCGCAACGCCCGCCCGCGGCCAGACTAGGCGAGGGGCCGCTTCTTGGCCATCCCGACCCTGCGGGGAAACCCTGCCGGCGTCGCCCCGAGCTTCCGGAGCACGATGAGTCCCTCCGGCCCCTCCCCGAGCTCGCTCGCGAGACTCTCCGCAACGCGAGCGACGGGCTCGCGGTCGGCGGTCTCCCCCACCCACAGGATCGCGATTCCGGACGGGCGGACAAGTGGAAGGCAGAGCTCCGCCGCGACAGGCGGCTTGGCGAGCGCCTTCGCGAGCGACACTCCGAACCGGTCCGGCTCCGCCTCCTCGGCGCGGCCCCACACGACCTCGACGTTCGGCAGCCCGGAGGCGAAGCGAGTGAGCAGGTCCGCCTTGCGCCGCGCCGCCTCGAGCAGCGTGAATCGTCGCTCGGGGAGCGCGACCGCGAGCGGGATTCCGGGCGATCCGCCGCCCGAGCCGACGTCGATCACGGGACCATGGCTCGCGTCGACGATCGGCAGTGCACGCAGGGCGTCCTCGAGCAGCACTCGGCGGGCGTCCTCCATCGTCGCGAGACTGGTGAGACCCGGCGTCTCGAGCACGCTCTCGAGCCAGCGCTCGAGGAAGGCGTCGTCCACGTCAGTCGGCGGCGTGGCGCGGCAGAACGACGACGTACCGGTTCGGTTCCGAGCCCTCGCTCCGCGTCTCGACCTCTGGGTCGTCCTTCAACGCCTCGTGCACGAGCTTCCGCTCGACGGCGGTCATCGGATCGAGCTCGACGTTCCGCCCGGTCGAGGAGGCAAGTCGGGCGGAACGCTCCGCGACTGCAGCGAGCGACGCTGCTCGCCGCGCCCGGTACCCCGCTGCGTCGACGACGATCGCGTGCTCGCCGCCCTCGGAGCGGGCAACGGCGTTCGCCAGGTACTGGATCGCATCGATCGTCTGACCGTGCTTGCCGATGAGGAGACCGAGGTCCGGTCCCGAGCACGTCACCGTGACGAGGTCCTCACGCTCGCTCACGGAGACCGTCACGTTGGCGCCGATCGCGGTCGCGATGCGTTGCACGAACTCCCGCGCTGCGGTGGACACCGCACTCTGTCCCCCGCCGGCGCCGGACGGCTCGGGAACGCTCGCGGCCACCCGTGCGGGCGTGTAGCCGACGCCCAGAAGCCCGCGTTCGCCCTCGGAGAGGACGTCGAACTCGACGCTCTCCCGGTCGAGGCCGGGAACGAGCTGCTCGAGCTCGCGCAGCGCGGCCCACTTCGCCTCGCCGACGGTCTCTCCCGACGTCTCCACCCGCACGACCGTCGTCTCGTCGCTCACCGCTTCCGCCCTCCGCCCTTCTTGCGCTTGACGCGGCGAGGCGGGCCGGTCCGGGCAGGCGCCTGAGCGCCGTCCGCCGCGCTCTCCGCTTCGACCGCGGGCTTGGAGTCCTTCGGCGGAGTCCGGCTCGACCGTTTCGGCGCAGGCGTCGGGCGGGGCATAAGCCGGCGCGTGACGATCCCCTGTCCGGTCGTCCAGAGGTTCGTCGTCAGCCAGTAGATCATGAGCCCGGAGGGGAAACTCAGGATGAACGGGATGAAGAAGATCGGGAGGAGCATGATCAGCCAGCGCTGCGCGGCACTCTGCATCGACGTCGACATGAGCCAGGTCGAGGTGAGCTGGCTCACCACGTAGACGACGAGGAGCACCGGCCCCCAGCCGTCCTTCGTCGGCTCGGTGATGTCGACGAGGCCGAGCCAGTCCAGCGAGGAGCTCGGGAACTGCGGGAAGATCTCGTCCTCGAAGTCGCGCAGTACGAAGAAGAGCGCGATGAAGATCGGTATCTGAAAGACGATCGGAAGGCAGGAGGCGTACGGGTTGATCTTGTTCTCCTTGTAGAACTTCATCAACTCCTCGCTCTGCTTCTGCCGGTCCGACTTGTACCGCTGCTGGATCGCCTTCATCTCCGGCGCATGGATCTGGAGGCTCTGCATCGAGTGGATCTGCCGGATCGCGACCGGCACGAGCAGGATCCGAACGAGGACCGTGAGCGCGACGATCGACCATGCCCAGGTGAGCCCGCCCGTGTCGTGCAGCCACGTGAGAACCTCCGTCAGGACGTTCTCGATCGGCGAGAGGACCCCGCCGACGATCACGTCTTCACCCGCCTCGAGCGGAGCAGCGGAAAGATCGTCTGATCGCGCGCGTGGTCGACGCCGCCGTGGCTCCACGGGTTGCAGCGGAGGAGCCGCCAGGCAGCCAGGACGGAGCCCCGGGCGAGGCCGAGCTCACGGAAGGCGTCGATCGCGTACTGCGAGCAGCTCGGGTGGTACTTGCACGTCCCGGGCGGCGTCAGGAGACCAAAGGTCCAGCGCCACAGGTGGACGAGCGCGATCCCGGCGTACCTCACGAGCGGACCCTCCCGAGCACCTCTGCGACCTCGGCGGCCAGCCACTCCTGCCCGCGCGCCTGCGCCGGCTCGGCCAGCCCCGGCCGCGCGACGAGGACGTAGTCGTGGCCGGCGGGGACCACTGGGAGGAGCTCGCGCCACGCCTCGCGCAGCAGCCGCTTCATCCGGTTCCGGACGACCGCGCTGCCCACCGAGCGCGGAACCGCCAGCCCGAGCCGCGGATCACCTTCGCTGTCCTCCTCCCGAGGGAACCAGTGCAGCACGAGGTACCGCGTCGCCGCCGACGTGCCGCGCCGATAGACGGCGTCGAAGTCCCGCGAGCGCGAGAGCCTGTGACGGCGCTGCACGGGTGCTGCGCCCTCAGGCGGAGAGACGCTTGCGCCCTCTCGCGCGGCGCCGCTTCAGGATCGCGCGACCTCCGCGCGATGCCATTCGCGCTCGAAACCCGTGGCGCCGCTTGCGGCGGCGCACGTTCGGCTGGTAGGTGCGTTTCACGTCGTCGTCGGGTGGGAGAGAGGAGATGCTGCGCTCGGAGCGGGCAGTATAGACGACGCTTTCTCTCCTCGGTTTTCCACAGCCGGTAGCCTCGAGCGCTCGGTCGAAATCGCTGCACAGGACGCTTCGGCGTTGCCTTCCACGCCAACCGACTCGCGCTCTTCCACACCTGTGGAAAGCCGTGTGGAACCCATGAAATCCCTGCAAAACCGCGGTGTTTTTTTAACAGGAGCGCCCGCGGAAGCACGTTGAGCGTCATCTGAAACGCTGCTATGCTCGCCCCTCCCCTTAGACGCCCAAGGACTCGAGGACGGGTGAATCACCTCACGGAACCGACTGCCTACAGCCTCTGGGACGCGATCGCCGGCAGGCTCAAAGAGACGCTTAGCGAGACGACTTACGACACGTGGTTCGCGCATGCGGAACCTCGCTCGCTTGCGGATGGGCAGCTCGTCGTCGGCGTTCCGAACGACTTCACGCGCGACTGGATCGAGAGCCACTTCGAGGGGTTCGTCTCTGGAGCGGCGCACGATACGGCTGGGCGGGAGCTCCGAGTGTCGTTCGCAGTCGCCGAGCATGACGCCTCTCCCGTCGCCGAGACTCGTGTTGCCGGCGAGTCGCGGGACCGGGACTCCGTCCTTCCATTTCGCGACGGAATGGACCCGGAGCTCAACCCGAAGTACACGTTCGACCTCTTCATCATCGGCTCGTCGAATCGCTTCGCGCACGCAGCGGCGCTCGCCGTCGCGGAGGCGCCTGCTCAGGCGTACAACCCGCTCTTCATCTACGGCGGGACCGGGCTGGGAAAGACACACCTCCTGCAGGCGATCGGCCACTACGTCGGGCAGCACTCGCGGCGGCTGACACGGCGGTACGTAACGAGCGAGACGTTCATGAACGACTTCATCGACTCGCTGCGCGACAAGCGGATCGAGGGTTTCAAGCGGCGCTACCGGAACTACGACGTCCTTCTCGTCGACGACATCCAGTTCTTCGAGGGCAAGGAGCGGATCCAGGAGGAGTTCTTCCACACCTTCAACTCGTTGTATGAGGGCGGCGCGCAGATCATCATCTCGTCCGACCGTCCGCCGCGCGAGATCGCCACGCTCGAGGAGCGGCTCCGGTCCCGGTTCGAATGGGGCCTCCTCACAGACATCCAGCCTCCCGACCTCGAGACGCGCATCGCCATCCTCCGGAAGAAGGTGAACACCGAGCGAATCGGCGTCACCGACCCCGAGGTCCTGACGTTCATCGCCAGCCGCGTGTCCTCCAACATCCGGGAGCTCGAAGGCGCCCTGACCCGTGTCGTCGCGTTCTCGTCGCTCACCGACCGCGCGATGACGGTCGAGTTGGCCGAGCACGTGCTGAAGGACGTCTTCCCCCAGGGAGACACTGCGCCGGAGGTCACGATTCCGAAGATCCAGGAGGCGATCTCAGAACGCTTCGGTCTCTCGCTCGAAGAGCTCGTGAGCCCCCGTCGCTCCCAGTCGGTCGCGTATCCGCGCCAGGTCGCGATGTACCTCTCACGCGAGCTCACCGACTCTTCCCTTCCCAAGATCGGGAAAGAGTTCGGGGGACGCGACCACACAACCGTGATGCACGCCACCTCCAAGATCACCCGCCTCATCCGCGAGGACCGCTCTGTGTACAACCTCGTGCAAGAGTTGACCGCGCGCATCAAGCAGGCGCGATGAAAGTGGGGGTCCCGCCCGACCCCGTCGTGGGGTATGTGGGACCCGTGGATCACCACCCACACCTTTCTCCACGGGCATCTTCCCCGCTCGTGCGGCAGAATCTCCCCGTCTTCCCCGTCATTCACACTCCTACTACTTCTACGATCTTCTCTCTTCAGTAATGACCACAGACCTAGCCTCGAGCACCGCGCTCCGCGCTACCTGCTCCCGGGACGATCTGGCAGCCGCGCTGAGCGTCGTGGCGCGGGGCCTTTCGAGTCGCGGGGCCGTGCAGGTCCTGAGCGGGATCCTCCTCCGTGGTGACGCGGGGATGCTCACGCTCGCCTCGACCGACATGGAGATCTCGCTGCGCGCGTCGGTTCCCGGGGCGGTTGAGGGTGACGGGGCCGTGGTGGTGCCCGGCCGGCTGCTGACCGACCTCGCGCGGCTGTTACCTCACGAGAGTGTGACACTGACGCACGAGGAAGGCGACGGCGTGCTCGGAGTCGTCTCCGGAAGCCACGCCTCCCGCCTCAACGTCTACAGCGCGGAGGACTTTCCGCGTCTTCCGCCGACCGACGTCGAGCTGCACACGATCGCCGCGCCGGCTCTACTCGCGACGATCGAGAAGGTGGCTCGAGCCGCGTCGCGAGACGAGTCGCGCCCGGTCCTGACGGGCATCCTCGTTCGCTTCGAGGGCGGCCGTCTGATCATGGCGGCCACCGACTCGTATCGGCTCGCCGTCAAGGAGACCGAGCTCGAGTCGGGCAGCGCCGAGCTCGATGCGATCATTCCCGCCCGGGCGCTGCAGGAGCTTGCGCGGCTTGCAGCCGGCGCCGACGAGGTGCGGTTGGGCGTGCACGAGAACCATGTCATCTTCAGCGCCGGCGACGTCTGGCTGACGAGCCGGCGGATCGACGGGCAGTTCCCGAACTACAAGCAGCTGCTCCCCGAGGCGTTCGAAGCCGAGGTCGCCACGCCTCGGGTGCCGCTGCTCGAGGTCACTCGCCGCGCAGGGGTGATGGCGCAGCGCAACGCACCTCTGCGCCTGCGTTTCGCCGAGGGGGAGCTCAGCGTTTCCGCGCAGACCCAGGACGTCGGCGAGGCACACGAGTCGCTCCCCGTGGACTACACGGGCGCAGCACTCGAGATCGGGTTCAACCCGGACTTCCTGCGAGACGGCCTCGAGGCGGTGGCCAGCGAGACCGTGCAGCTCAAGCTCATCAACCCGCTGCGCCCGGGTCTGATCGTCTCGCCGGACGAGAGCTTTTGGTATCTGATCATGCCGATCCGGCTTCCTGACTGACGGCTGGCGGGCTGATCGTCCGTGAGGTCGCGCTCCGGGACTTTCGTTCGTACCCGCGACTCGAGCTGACGCTCGAGCCCGGGGTCGTGCTCGTCACGGGCCAGAACGGGGCGGGGAAGACGAACCTCCTCGAGGCGCTGCATGTCGGTACCCAGGGGTTCTCCCCACGCGCTCGAAGCGACTCGCAGCTCGTCCGCTTCGGCGCTTCCGCCGGCCGCGTCGCGCTTCGGGGCTCGAACGGAGCCGCACCGTTCGAGTCGGACGTCGCTCTGGGCCCCCGTGAGTCACGCCGCGCGCGACTCAACGGCCACGAGCTCCGGTCGGCGGCCGAGCTTCGGCTCGAGCTCCGGACGCTCGTCTTCACCCCCGACCGACTGGCCGTCGTCAAGGGCGGCCCGGCCACCCGGCGCGCGTACCTGGACCGCGGCCTCGGCCGTCTCTTTCCCGCCCGGGCAACGCTGCCGGTCGAGTATGCGGCCGCAGTGGGGCAGCGGAATGCGGCGTTGCGACGACTCGCGGCGGGGATCTCTTCGCAGGAAGCGCTCACGCCCTGGACCGAGGCCGTCGTCTCTCTGGGCGAGTCGCTCGTCGGCGTTCGCACCCAGACGGTCGCCTTCCTCGCCCCCGTCTACGCGGCGTGTGCCGGCCGCCTGGGTCTCCTCGACGCGACGCTCGAATACGAGGGCGAGGCTCCGACGGCCGCCGAGCTCGAGAGTCGGCTCGGGCGCGATCTCGAGCGAGGCCTGACGGGATCGGGCCCGCATCTCCACGACCTGCGTCTCGAGGCGGGCGGTCACGACCTGCGCCGCTTCGGCTCGCAAGGGGAGCAGCGCATCGCCGTCCTCGCGCTCGTCCTCGCGGAGGCCGAGGTCCTCGCGGAGCGGACCGGAGCCGCTCCGCTCGTCCTGCTCGACGACGTTCTCTCCGAGCTCGACGGGGACCGGCGCCGAGCCCTCGCAGAGCTCGTCGTGGACGGCAGCCAGACCGTGCTGACCGCGACGGCGGCAGCGGCGCTGCCGATCGACCCCGATCAGTCGCTCGTCGTCTCGTCCGGCCAGGTCCGTCGGGGGTAGCGCGCCCGTGGAACGGATCGGGAAGCAGGTCGAGCGGGAGCTCTCCGTGAGCGGCGGAGGGACGGCACTCGCTCTGTCCGAGATCACCGCGGCCTGGCCCGAGGCGGTCGGCGAGGCTGTCGCGCGGCAGGCCTGGCCGCTCCGTGTGGGTCGGGACGGAACCCTGCACGTGGCGACGACGTCCTCCACGTGGGCGTTCGAGCTCGACCGCCTCTCGCCCGAGATCGAAGCGCGGCTGGCCGGCCTCGTCGGCCCGTCAGCTCCGACGAAGCTGCGCTTTCGCGTGGGCCCGGTGCCGGAGCCCGCCGGCCCGGCCGACGAGCGCCTGGGAGGGTCTGAAGAGCCGCTCCGGACGACCCCGGAGACAGCTGCAGCCGCCGCCGCCGCCGCCGCCGAGATCGAGGATCCCGAGCTCCGGGAGCTCGTCGCCAGAGCCGCCCGAGCGAGCCTCGCGAGGGCCCGCTCCGGCCGCCGTTTCTGATACACTTCGGGCAGCCCGCAAAACCCCGATTTGCAGGGCTTTTTCTATTGGCCGAAGCAGCCTACACCGCAAAGGACATCACGGTCCTCGAAGGCCTCGAGCCGGTCCGTCTCCGACCCGGGATGTACATCGGATCGACGGGTGCGCGAGGCCTCCATCACCTCGTCTACGAGGTCGTCGACAACGCCGTCGACGAGGCTCTTGCGGGCCGTAACGATCTCGTCGACGTGACGATCCACCCGGACAACTCGGTGACGGTTCGCGACACGGGCGCCGGGATCCCCGTGGACGTCATCGCGGATCAGGGTCTGCCCGCGCTGACGGTGGTTCTGACGAAGCTGCACGCCGGCGGGAAGTTCGGCGGCGAGGGCTACAAGGTCTCGGGCGGCCTCCACGGCGTCGGGGTCTCCGTCGTCAACGCCCTCTCCGAATGGCTCGTGGCGGAGGTGCGACGCGACGGGAAGGTCTACCGGCAGGAGTTCACGCGTGGAGAGCCGTGCGCGGACATGAAGAAGACGGGCGTCGCAGGGAAGGGCGAGTCGGGCACGACGATCTCCTTCCTGCCGGACCCCGAGGTCTTCGACGAGACGGAGTTCTCCGCGGCGACGCTGTCGCAGCGTCTGCGCGAGACGGCGTTCCTCACCCGCGGCCTTCGCATCGTCCTCCGTGACGAGCGGGCGGGCGGGAAGATCGAGGAGTTCCACTACGAAGGCGGCATCCGCGACTTCGTCGCACACGTCAACGAGACGAAGGACACGGTGCACAAGCACGTCGTCTACTTCGAGGGCGAGGGCGGGGACAGCCAGGTCGAGGTGGCGATGCAGTGGAACAACTCGTACGTCGAGTCGGTCTTCTCCTTCGCGAACAACATCAACACCACCGAGGGTGGCGCGCATCTCTCCGGCTTCAAGGCCGCGCTCACGGGAACGCTCAACCGCTACGCGCGCGAGAAGGGGCTGATCAAGGAGAAGGAGGAGAACCTCGAAGGCGACGACGTTCGCGAAGGCCTCGCAGCCGTGATCTCGGTCAAGCTCCGGAACCCGCAGTTCGAGGGGCAGACGAAGACGAAGCTCGGCAACCCGTACGTCGAGGGTCTCGTCAAGACCACCGTCAACCAGAAGCTCGCGGAGTTCCTCGAGGAGAACCCGACGGAGGCGCGTCAGATCATCACGAAGGCCGTCTCGGCGGCACGAGCACGTCAGGCGGCGCGGAAGGCTCGCGAGCTGACGAGGCGAAAGAGCGCGCTCGAATCGAACTCGCTGCCCGGGAAGCTCGCGGACTGCCAGATCTCGGACCCCGAGGTTGCGGAGCTCTTCCTCGTGGAGGGGAACTCCGCGGGCGGTTCGGCGGTCGACGCCCGCGACCGCAGCTTCCAGGCGATCTTGCCGCTCCGCGGCAAGGTCATCAACGCGGAGAAGAACCGAATCAACAAGGTCCTCTCGAACGAGGAGATCCAGGCGATCATCACCGCGATCGGGACCGGGATCGGCGACGAGTTCGACGTCTCGAAGCTCCGCTACCACCGCGTGATCGTCATGACCGACGCCGACGTGGACGGCGCCCACATCCGCACGCTCATCCTCACGTTCCTGTACCGGCAGATGCAGGAGCTGGTCGAGCGCGGCCACGTCTTCATCGCGGTGCCGCCGCTCTACCGCGTGAAGATCGGAACCCAACAGCGGTACGTGGAGAAGGAGTCGCAGCTCGAGGACCTGCTCGTTCGCGAGCGCGTCAAGGACATGGACGTCGGGGACCGCGCCGGCGACCTGCAGAAGCTCACCGAGGTGCGGTACGGGCGGTTCGTCAGGGTCTTGCACGAGTTCGACGGCTGGGTCTCCCGCCTGCGCGAGGATTTCGGCGCGGCGGCCGCCAACTTCGTCGTCGACCACCGGCTCGTCGAGGCGGACGCGGCCCAGGACCTCGCCGGCGCCCTCGCCGGCCTCGAGCCGAACGGGTTCGAGTTCGCGGTGCTCGAGTCGACCGGCGACGGGACCCAGGTGAGGATCGTCGAGCGCGAGACCGGCGCGGCCGCGAGCGTCCTCGTTCCGAGCGCGCTGCTGGCGTCGCCGATCTACGCGAACGTCCGGAAGACGTACGGACGACTCGCCGAGATCGTCGGGCAGCCGCCGTTCCAGATCTCGCTCGGGAAGAAGGCGCGCCGCGCAGAGACGTTCGGGCAGCTGCGCGAATTCGCTCTCGAGCTGGCAAAGGAGGGGGTTCAGGTCGGCCGGTTCAAGGG
>JBOHBD010000150.1:0-3533 GCA_050698195.1 Gaiellaceae bacterium | reverse complement strand
GCACGACCTCGGCGAGCCCCTCGAGCACCCCCTGCTCCGGGTTCGCAGGCGTGGTCGACGTCTTTCCGGTCCACGTCCGGCGCTCCTCCCCATCCACGACGACGAAGTCCGTGAACGTCCCGCCGATGTCCATCGAGACGCGGAATCGGCTCACGTCCGCATCCTCCGCGCCCACCCGTCGAGCGCGACCGCGCAGAGCAGGATCGCACCCGTGAACACGCTCTGGTACACCGGCTGCACGTCGAGCAGGTTGAAGCCGTTCCCGATCAGCACGAGGAAGAATGCGCCGAGCACCGCACGCCAGATCGCACCCTCGCCGCCGAGGATCGAGATGCCGCCGAGGACCACCGCCGTGATGGCGTTGAAGGTGTTGCCAAGGTTGTCCGCATCCGCCTGCGCCGTCGCGACCTCGGACGAGAGGATGACGCCGGCGATGCCGCCCGAGAGGCCGGAGATGGCGAACGTGGCAGCACGCACGAGGCCGACGCGGACGCCTGCGAGCCGCGCCGCCTCCGCGTTCCCCCCGACCGCGTAGATGTACCTGCCGAACGTGGTCCGCGAGAGCAGGAAGCCGCAGAACAGCGCAAAGCCGAGCCAGACGAAGATCGGATAGTTGATCCCCCACGCGCCGCCCAGCCCGAGGGTGTCCCACTCCGGCGAGTCGATCGAGATGAGGAACCCGCCCGTGACGGCGACCGCGATGCCGTAGACGATGAAGTTCATGGCGAGCGTGGCGATGAACGCGTTCACGCGCGCGAGGGTGACGAGCAGCCCGTTCGCGAGCCCGAGCCCGAATCCGGTCAGCGCGCCGAGGATCATGGCCGGCCAGACCGGGACGCCCGCATCGACGTACGCCTTCCCCGCGATCACCGCCGAGAACGCCGCGATCGCCCCGACGGAGAGGTCGAATCCGCCGGCGATGAAGACCAGCGCTCCGCCACAGGCCATGATCCCGATGGGAGCGGCCTGGAAGGCGAGGTTGAAGAGGTTGTCCTTCGTCAGGAAGACGTCGCTCGAGAACGAGAGGGTGACGAACAGGGCGGCGAAGGCGACGACGATCCCGTAGTCGCGCACGACCGACAGGTGCACTCGGCGCAGCGGCCGCACGGCAGCCGCCGCAGCCCCCTTCGCCTCGGACGCGCTCACGCCTCGCGCTCCTCCTCCTGCGTGTCGGCTGCGAACGCCGCCCGCAGGAGCGCCTCCTCGCTCATGGTCTCCCGGTCGAGCTCCGCGACGACCGCGCCTCCTCGCATGACGAGCACGCGATGGGCGAGACCGAGCACCTCCTCGTGCTCGGAGGAGATCAGGAGCACGGCCTTGCCGTCGGCGGCGAGCCCGTGGATCAGCTCCCAGATCGCCCGCTTGGCACCGACGTCGACGCCCCGAGTCGGTTCGTCCGCGATGAAGACCCGCGGAGGCCGGAAGAGCCATTTCGCGAAGAGGACCTTCTGCTGGTTCCCGCCGGAGAGCGTGCTCACCCTGGCCCCCAGCCCCCTCGCCCGCACGTCGACGCGGCGCAGCAGGTCGACCGCGCTCCGTCGCTCGCGGCGCGTGACGACGATGCCGGCACGGCTCACGGACCCGAGGTGCGGAAGGGTGACGTTGTCGACGATCGAGCGCAGCATCAGCAGGCCCTGCGTCTTCCGGTCCTCGGGAAGCATCACGACCCCTGCCCGCACCCCGTCCCGCGGCGTGCGGATCCTGACCGGCCTGCCGTCGACCTCGACCGCGCCGGAGTCGCTCCGATCGGCGCCGACGATCGCTCGCGCGACCTCCGACCGCCCACTGCCGATCAGCCCTGCGAGCCCGACGATCTCACCGGCACGGATGTCGAGCGAGACGTTCGCGATCGCTCCCGTGCGGGAGAGATCGCGCACGCGGAAGACGACGGGAGCCTCGTCCGGAGGATCGGTCTTGTCGGGGAACGCCAGCTCGAGCGACCGTCCGAGCATCGCCGAGACGAGGCGTTCGGCCGTCTCCTCGGCTGCCCGAGCCGTCCGGACGAGGCGGCCGTCGCGGAGCACCGTCACGGTCTCGACCAGGCCAAGCACCTCCTCGAGGAAGTGCGAGACGTAGACGATCGTCGTCCCGCGGTCGCGGAGCCGCCGCACCACTTCGAACAGGCGGTCCGCCTCGTCCGCGGTCAGCGCCGACGTCGGCTCGTCCATCACGATCAGCTGCGCGCGGCGGGCGACGGAGCGGAGGATCTCGACCTTCTGCCGATCGGCGACGCGAAGGTTCCGGGCGAGGGCGTTCGGGGGCAGTTCGAGCTCGACCTCGTCGACGAGCTGGGCGTACCGGCGACGCAAGGTTCGCTCGTTGACGAGCCCCAGGCGCGTTCGCTCGATCCCGAGGAAGACGTTCTCGAGCACCGAGCGGTGCGGGACCAGCGTCGGCTCTTGCGCGATCATCGTGACGCCGTCGCCGAGCGCGTCGCGGGGCGAGTGGTAGTCCACGCGCCGGCCGCCGACCCGGAGCTCGCCCCCGTCCGGGCGGTGGACGCCGGCGACAATCCTGCCGAGCGTCGACTTGCCGGCCCCGTTCTCGCCGACCAGCCCGTGAATCGAGCCATACGCTATGGCGAGGTCGACGCCCTGAAGCGCCTGCACGCCGCCGAAGTGCTTGGAGACCGAGCGCAGCTCCACGTGCGGTGTCGGCTCCGGCGTCTCCGCAGCGGATGGACTCACGCGGTCACTCCGATGTCCTCTGCCATGCGGCGTGCAGGTGGCAATCGAAGACGCCCGGCATCAGCCACAACCCCGAGAAGTCGAGCTCGGCGGCGTCGTTCGACTGCAGCCCTCCGCAGACCGCGGCCACAGCGCCGTCCTCGACCCGGACGTCCAGCGGCCCGCTGAAGCTGCACGACTCGTCGAGGACACTCGCGCCACGCAGGACGAAGGCTCGATCCATTAGGGTCGCCCCACCGTCTCGGCGATCGCGTAGTCGCTCTTGTACAGGTGGTCGCGGAGGGCGACGACGGCGGCCTCCCGGTCTCGGCGCTCGAGGGCGTCGACGATCTCCTCGTGCTCGGTGACGACCTGGGCGAGAACGGCGGGCGGCCGCGCCGAGCCAAGCCGCACGACGCGCACGAAGCCGCGGAGCTGGCCGAGAAGCCGGTGGAGGATCGGTAGCCGTGCGCCCTCGACGATCCTCAGGTGGAACTCCTCGTCGAGATCGATGAAGTCGTCCTCCCGCCCGTCCTCCGCAGCCCGCCGCTGGCGGATGAGCAGGAGGCGCAGGTAGTCGATGTCTTCGATTTCCATGACCTCGCAGGCACGCTGCACCGCGATGCCCTCGAGCGCTTCGCGCAGGACGAGGAGCTCGCGCCGGTGCTCGCTCGTGAACCCACGGACGACGAGCTGGCGCCGTGAGCCGACCTCGACGAGCCCCTCCTGCAGAAGGAGCCCGAGCGCCTGCCGGACCGGCGTCCGCGACGTGCCGAGCGCAGTCGCGATCTCCTCCTCCGCGAGGACGCTCCCGACCGGGAACTGACCGCGGAGGATGCCGTCCCGGACATAGGCGTACGCCTGCTC
>JBOHBD010000149.1:0-10170 GCA_050698195.1 Gaiellaceae bacterium | reverse complement strand
CCACTCGATCGTCGCGCGCAGGGTCTGCTGGCGCGGATCGGCGTCGCGCTCGCCCTTGAGCAGGTCGAGACGTTGGGAGAGGCGCGCGAGCAGTTGCTCGGGGTTGAAGAGCGCGGTGCGCGCAGCGGCCAGCTCAAGCGCGAGCGGCAGCGAGTCGAGGCGCACACAGAGCTCGGCCACGGCCTCGGACGGGGCGAAGGAGGGATCCACGGCATGGGCGCGGGCGCTGAAGAGCGCCACTCCGTCTGGCTCGGCAAGCGGCGGCACCGGGTAGGTCTGCTCCCCCGCAACCCGTAAGCGCTCCCTGCTCGTGACGAGGACTGCGAGGTTGGGACAAGCGCTCAGCAAGTCAGCGAGTCCTGCTCCCGCCTCCACGACCTGCTCGAAGTTGTCGAAGAGGCAGAGCATCGCCTTGTCTTGGATGTGCTCGGCGAGGCCGTTCTTGGAGCTGAGCACCTGGCCGGCAGTCGCGAGGACGAGCGTCGGGTCGCGCAGCGGCGCGAGCGGGATCCACCAGACGCCGTCGGGGTAGGCATCCGAGGCGAGGCCGGCCGCCTGCAGCGCGAGCCGCGTCTTCCCCGTGCCACCGGGGCCGGTCAGGGTGAGCAGGCGCGCGTCGTCTGCGGAGAGGAGCTCGACGACCTCGGACAGCTCGCGCTCCCGGCCCAGGAAGGGCGTCGCGGGGACGGGCAGGTTCGTGCGGTAGAGCGACTTGAGGGCCGGAAACTCGCCCTCTCCGAGCTGGTGGACGCGCTCGGGAGCGGAGAGGTCCTTGAGCCGGTGCTCGCCGAGGTCCGCTAGCTCGAGCTCGACGAGCTGGGCAGTCGAAGACGAGACGAGCACCTGCCCGCCGTGGCCGGCGGCGGCGATGCGGGCGGCGCGGTGGACGTCGCCGCCCACGTACCCCTCCTCGATCAGGAGCGGCGTCCCCGTGTGCAGGCCGACGCGCACTTGCACCTGGCCCGAGGCGAGCGCCTCGGTGAAGTCAGAAGCCGCCGCAATCGCTCCCGGTGCGGTCGGGAAGGCGAAGAAGAAGGCGTCGCCCTGGGTGTCGACCTCGACCCCGCCCTCGGCAGCGCAGGCTTCGCGGATCAAACGGCGATGCTCGGCGAGCGCCTGCGCGTACGCCTCGGCGCCGAGCTCGTGCAGCAGTCTGGTCGAGCCCTCGACGTCTGTGAAGAGGAAGGTCACGGTTCCGGACGGGAGATCGCGGCGCACAGGCGCCATCATGCGGCAGAGCAATGCCCACGTCACGTCGGACGAGCGGGCTGCGGGCGGTCACGCCAATCACGCCAAAGCACCCGTTTCAGGCAGCTCGCCCGCCGCGTCTCTGGACTCCGCACGTCGTCGCTCGTCCTGACAACGAGGGCTACGGTCTCGTGGTATCACCGAGGTATGCACCGCGTGAGCTTGTGCGACCTTTGTGACATAAATGGACCGCTTGTTCAAGCCAAATCGGCTTACCCAAGCGGCCCGTGAAGGCCCATACGGGATTCGAACCCGTGCCGCCGCCGTGAGAGGGCGGTGTCCTAGGCCACTAGACGAATGGGCCGGAGGGCCAAGGGTAGCGAAATGGCGGCGCCGACTCTTCGGCGGTGCACGACGAGCCGCGCTTCATCCCGCTCGAGCTCGTCCTGCTCTCGCAAGCTGACGAGCAGACGCGTTCGTGGGCGCCGACCGGGGGAGATCATCGTCCGCTGCTGAGCGGGGCGGCTAGAACGAGGACTCGGGCTCGCGCGTGTCGAGCCGGTTCTCGAACCCTCTACGAATCTCCTCGCCGCTCGCGAGCACGGTCTCGTACCGCGCGCGCCTGGGCGGGAGCTTCACGATTCGGACGTTCTCGTCGCGGTCGCCGTGGCAGCGGGCGTACGCTGCGGCCTCGTCGTACGACCGCAGGCGGTCACGCTTCCGCTGCCCCCACACGTGCTCGGACACCTAGCAGAAGGCCGCGGGAAAAGAAACCCCCTGCGCTCATGTGGAACGCACTTTGCGACGAAAACCGCACGTGCGCCCTCCTCAGTAGCCGAACCAGGGCTTGCAGCTCCACGGGCTCCAGTCGCGGCCGGAGAGGACGAAGTACCGGCGCGCCGCGAGGGCCTGGGCGTGTGCGGTCCGGCCGTGGCCGAAGAGCTGCCGCTCGTTCCAGCCCATCTGGAAGAGACCGAGGTATTCGCCGTTCCGGGCGGTCGTCCGATGCCGCGACTCGCACCAAGCGACGGCGAGTGCCTGGCCGCAGTAGCGGCCGCCGAAGACGTTGCAGATCGCGACCTTCGGCGGCGCACTCGCGAGCCGGCGCGCCTCCCGCCCACGGAGAGCACGTCGGATCCCGGCGATGTTCTCTGTCAGGCGGGCGAGTCGGCGCGTCGCACGCTGGAGCGCGGTCCGGGCCGCGACGCGATCGTCCTCGGAGCTGAAGAGCCGACGACGGCTCGAGAAGAAGTGGATCACGTTCCGACACTTGCGTGCCGCGTCGAGCTTGTGCTCGAGACGCATCTCCAACGAGAGCGGGGCCGGGTTCCTCCCAGCCGCCTGGCGCGGCTGGGCCGCGTCCGCCGTGTCTCCTCCCATCGCTGCCGCAGCGGCCTGTGCCATGACGAAGAGCAGGCACATGCCAACGAGTAGGGGTCTCAGGGATCACACCTCCCAGTCGATGACAGAGTCGGTGACAGGGGCGCGGTCCTCCACACGGGGACCGCTCGTGTCGCGCGATCGCAACATCCTACACGATCGCGCACGAGCCTGAGCTCAGATCATTACAAAATGGTCAAAAAGGCTGTTACGAGCGTCAACGCGCGTGGCAACGCGGCCGGGATCCGTCGGCGACGCTGAGCGATGGCTGCGGGGCAGGGATTCGAACCCCAACTTCCTGGTCCAGAGCCAGGCGTCCTACCGTTAGACGACCCCGCAACGGCCGCCGGGCAGTCTAGACGATGGGTTCGCAGATCAGCCGTCGCGCGGCTCGGGGCCGCCGATCTCGAGGTGGTAGACGGGGACGAGCCGCTTCTCGGCCTCCGTGTCGATCCGCGCCACGACCTCGACGTACGGCTCGAGCCCCGAGCCGCGCAGCTTCGCCTTGAGCAGGCCGTCGACCTGGTAGATGCCGGAGGAGTTGTTCATCACGATCTCGACCATCACGGGACGTGAGCGGCCGTCACCGATGCGGACCTCGTCGATCGCCGCCGCCGAGAGCGAGTGGATCGACACCGATCCGCGCTCGAACGGGATGCGCGAACGGCCCTTCGCCATGTCGAGCGCATCTGCGACGCGCAGGATGCCGGCCTCGAGCGACAGCGGCTCGCCGTCCGCGCGGTGGCTCGTGATCGCCTGCAGCACCTCGGACACGATCACCGTCCGGTCCGGCTCCTCGTACAGGTCGTCGAGCAGCTCGCGCAGCTTCGGCTCGGAGAGGAAGAGGCTCCAGTCCTCGTGATCGCGGCGATGGACGGACATCCCGATGTCGTGGAGCAGCGACGCGAGCACCACGACGATCTCGGCCTCGTCGGCCGTCAGGCGGTAGTCGCGGACGAGCGAGGGCTGGACGCCGTGCTTCGTGAGCTGCCGCAGCAGCTTCAGCGCGATGTTCGCGACGATCTGGACGTGCACCCAGGAGTGGTCGTTGATCTCGAGGCGGACGACCGCGTTCACGTTGGCGGCGTGCCACCACGCCTTGATCTGCTCGTCGGCGTTGATCTTCTCGAGCAGCCGACGGAGCTTACGGTTCCCGCGCGCCGGGACCCGGAGATGCATCGCCGCGACGGCCTCGCTCGGCGTGAGAAGCGTCGCGTAGGCGCTCTCGAGAGCGAGCGATTCCTCGATCACCTGTTCTGCGTCGCTTTCGGTGGCCACGCGCATCGCCTCCCGTGCGTGCTCGTGGACAAGCCTAGACGTCAGGCGGCATCCGCCGCCCAGTCGCCGTAGAGGCCGGTGTATGGGCCGCCCGCGGCGATCAGCTGCTCGTGCGTTCCCTGCTCGACGATGCGTCCGTGGTCGAGCACGACGATCAGGTCGGCGTTGCGGATCGTCGACAAGCGGTGCGCGATCACGAACGCCGTCCGCCCGGCGAGCAGCCGCCGAAGTCCCTGCTCGATCCTCCGTTCGGTCCCGATGTCCACCGAGGACGTCGCCTCGTCGAGGATGAGGATGCGCGGGTCGGCGAGGAGCGCGCGCGCGAAGGCGACGAGCTGGCGCTGGCCGAGCGAGAGCCGGAACCCGCGCTCGCCGAGCTCGGTGTCGTAGCCGTCCGGAAGCGCTGGGACGAAGTCGTCGGCTCCCACGGCCTCTGCTGCAGCCTCGATCTCCTGTCGGCTCGCCTCGGGGCGGCCGAACGCGACGTTCTCGGCGACGGTGCCTGCGAACAGGAAGCCTTCCTGCGGGACGATCCCGAGCTGCCGCCGGAGCGACGACTGCGTCGCCTCGCGCAGGTCGTTCCCGTCGATCGTGATGCGACCCGCCCGCGGGTCGTAGAAGCGCGCGAGGAGCTTCGCGATCGTCGACTTGCCCGCGCCCGTGTGGCCGACGAGCGCGACCGTGGTTCCCGCGGCCACGTCGAGGTCGAAGCCGTGCAGGACGTCCTGCAGGTCCCCGTATCCGAACCGCACGTCCTCGAAGCGAACATGGCCCTGGATGCGTGGGAGCTCCCGGGCGTCAGGCGCATCGACGACGTCGGGCTCCTCGTCGAGCACCGAGATGATCCGGTCGAGGGCTGCGGTTGCCGAGAGAAACGTGTTGTAGAGCTGCGAGAGCTGTTGCACGGGATCGAAGAAGTTCGTGAGGTAGAGCGTGAAGGCGAAGAGCGTGCCGACGGTGAGGCTCCCGTCGACGACGAGGGCGCCACCGAAGCCGAGGACGATCGCGACCGCAACCGACGAGAGGACGTCCACGGCCGGGAAGTAGAGGCCGTTCAAGACGACGGTCTCGTAGTTCGCCGCCCGGTACCCGTCGTTGACTCCACGGAACGACGTCTGGCTCGCGGGCTCGCGGGTGAACGACTGCACGACCCTCATGCCCGAGATGTCCTCCGCGATCGTGGCGGTCACGAGACCGAGGCGTTCCCGGACACGCCGGTACGCGCGGTTCGAACGGACGCGGAACCACGCCGTCGCCCCCGCCATGAGCGGTATGACGACGAGCGTGGCGAGGGCGAGCCGCCAGTCCAGGAGGAAGAGGACGGCAGCCGTACCGAGGAGGACGAGCGTGTTCTGCACGAGGCTCGAGAGGCCGTCCGTCACGAGCTGGTCGAGTGCCTCGACGTCGTTCGTGATCCGGCTGACGACGGCCCCGGTCCGGTTTCGCTCGAAGAAGCCGAGGGACAGGCGCTGGAGGTGCCGGAAGAGCTGGATGCGCAGATCGGCAAGCACCCGCTCGCCCACCCAGCCCGTGAAGTAGGTCTGCAGGCCTGAGAGCGCGAAGGCGGCGATCCCCGCAGCCATGAACGCGACCACCACCGCTGTCAGCGTGCCGAGGTCTTCCTCGGCGATGCCGTCGTCGACGGCGACCTTCGCCAGGTACGGAGGCAGGAGGGCGACGAGCGTGTAGCCGACGAGGGTTCCGACCGCGAGCGAGGTCCGGGCCCGGTACGGGCGCGCGAGGCGCACGAGCACGCCGAGCCGCCGTCGAGTCTGCCTCCACGACCAGTCGTCGACGCGGGCGGCACGCTGGTCGGTGAGATGGCTCCCGGCCTGCCAGACCTTCACGTTCGGGCAATCCCCTGGGGCACCCCGGCCCACCACCCGCTGCCAGCGTAACCCTCGAGTGCGTACGCGTGGGACACGGCTTCGTGCAGAGTGTGTGCCGGCCGCGAGTGAAGCACCGGCGGCCGGAGCGTCGATCGTCTCATCCCGCGACCACCTGCTGGAGCAGGCCGTGGTCGTGGATCTCGCGGAACAGGGGGCTCTCCTCGAGGAGCTCGGCCTGCGTGCCGCGCGCCGCGATCCGGCCGTGGTCGAGCACGACGACCTCGTCGGCCAGCGCGATCGTCGAGAGGCGGTGGGCGATGATGATCGTCGTCCGCCCCCGCATGACCTCGCGGAAGCCGGCGCGGATCTTCGCCTCCGTCGTCGCGTCCACCGATGCCGTCGCGTCGTCGAGGATGAGGATGCGCGGGTCGATCAGGAGCGCCCGGGCAATCGCGATCCGCTGGCGCTGCCCTCCCGACAGCGTGATCCCGCGCTCGCCGATGACCGTCTCGTACCCCTGCGGCAGCTCGACGATGAAGTCGTGCGCCTGCGCTGCGCGCGCCGCAGCTTCCACCGCCTCGTGGGGAGCGTCGGGGATCCCGAAGGCGACGTTGTCGCGAACCGAGGCCGAGAAGAGGAACGGATCCTGAGAGATGACGCCGATCTCTCGCCGCAGGGAGCGCCGCTGGAGCTCGCGGACGTCGGCGCCGTCGACGAGCACGCGCCCCGACGTGACGTCGTAGAAACGCGGGACGAGCGCGGCGAGCGTGGTCTTGCCCGACCCCGTCCGGCCGATCAGCGCGACCGTTCGCCCTGGCTGCAGCTCGAGATCGATGTCCTCGAGCACGGGACGAGCCGGTTCGTAGCCGAAGTCGACGGCTTCGAACACGACCTTGCCGGGCCCTGCCGGAAGCGGCCGTGCGTTCTCACGATCCGCGACCTCCTCCGGCTCGTCGAGTACCTCGAAGATCCGCTCGCCGGCCGCCGTCGCGCGCTGGGCCTGTCCGATCCACATCCCGAGCATGCGGAGCGGCATCACGAGCATCGCGAGCAGCAGGTTGAACGCGACGAAGTCGCCGAGCGTGAGCGATCCGGACACGACCATCCGGCCCGCCACGAGCAGCACGATCGCCTGCGCGACGAGCGGAAGGAACGTCAGCGCCGGGACGTAGACCGCGCGCTGGCGGTTGGCCGCGAGCGTCCGCTCGAAGACTGCGTCGGCGGCGTCCGCGAAGCGCTTCTCCCGCCGCTCCTCCTGGGAGAACGACTTGACGACGTGCACGCCCACGATGCTCTCCTCGGCTACCGTCGACACGTCGGCGATCTTCTGCTGGACGTCGCGCAGCACGGGATGGGACACGCGGCTGTAGCGGTTCGCGGTGAAGACGATGATTGGGGTGACGGCCAGCGCCACGAGGGCGAGCTTCCAGCTGTAGACGAAGAGCACGAGCGTGACGACGACGATCGTGACGACGTGCTGCGCGAAGAAGATGAGCCCGTAGCCGAGGAAGAAGCGCACGGACTGGAGGTCGATGGTCGCCCTCGACATCAGCTGTCCCGTCTGGCTGCGGTCGTAAAACCCGAAAGAGAGGCGCAGGAAGTGCGCGTAGAGCTCGTCGCGGAGGTCGTACTCGACGGCGAGCGCCTGCCGGCCGGAGATCAGGCGCCGACCGAGCATCAGAGCCCCACGGATGAGTCCGAGCCCGACGATCGCGGTGATCTCGAGCGTCAGGACCGTGGTGTCCGGGTCGTCCGACAGCTCGTTGATGACCATCCCCGTCAGAACGGGCACGAGGATGCCCGCGACCTGCGAGGCGATCGCGAGGACGGACGAGACGACGAGCGACCTGCGGTACGGCCGGAGGAACGTGAGCAGGCGGACGAACGTCCGCCGCCCGGAGTGCCGTCGGTTCGGGAGATCCTCCTCGCCTGCCACGTGCTCGTAGGGTACGGATCGTGCTCGAGGCCGTGCCGAACGTTTCGGAAGGACGCGACGCGGCCGCCATCGAGGAGATCGGGCGTGCGTTCGGGAGCAGCGCCCAGCTCCTCGACGTGCACTCGGACGCCGACCATCACCGTTCCGTCTTTACGCTGGCGGGTGAGCAGCAGGCGCTCGCTGACTCGCTTCTGGCGGGGATCGCACGCGTGCTCGAGCTGGTCGATCTGCGTGTGCACGACGGCGTCCATCCGCGCGTCGGGGCGGCGGACGTCGTGCCGCTCGTCCCGCTCCGCGCAGCGGACATGGAGCTGGCGAAGACGACGGCACGCACCCTGGCCGAGCGAATCGGAGCGGTGCTCGACGTGCCCGTCTTCCTGTACGGAGAGGTGGGCGGCGGGAGGAGGCCCGCGTTCTTCCGGCGAGGAGGGCTCGCCGAGCTCGAGCGCCGCACACACGCCGGGGAGCTTCGGCCCGACGCGGGGCCTGATGCGCTGAATCCTCGAGCGGGCGCCGTCCTCGTCGGAGCCCGTCCTCCCCTCGTTGCCTACAACGTCGACCTCGCGACCGACGATGTCGGGGCTGCCGCCGCGATCGCGGCGGCGGTGCGCGAGTCGGGTGGCGGGATGCCCGGGGTGCAGGCGATCGGGCTCCACCTGCGGCGTTCCGGCCGCGTTCAGGTCAGCGTGAACGTGCTCGATCTCGACCGTGCCCCGCTGCACGCGGTCGTCGAGCGGGTGACCCGAGAGGCTGCCGATCGCGGAATCGCCGTCGCCGGCGGCGAGCTCGTCGGGCTCGTTCCCGCTCGGGTGCTCGCCGATGCGCAGGCGGCGGGGGTCTCCGTGCCCGGGGTCGACGAGACGCGCGTCCTCGAGCGCGCCCTCGGTCTGCCGCCGCTCTAGACTCGAACCGTGTCGCCCGCGCTCGTCCTGACGGGAGAGGACCTCACGCTCGCAGACGTCTGGGACGTGGCCGTCCACGGCGCGAGCGCGACGCTCGCCGATGCGGCGAAGGATCGCATGCGGTCGGCGCGCGAGTTGCTGGAGTCGATTCGCGGCGACCACACCTACGGCGTCAACACCGGGTTCGGGCGGTTCGTCTCGGCGCGCATCCCCGACGAGCTCGCCGAGGAGCTCCAGCTCCGGCTCCTGCGCAGCCACGCGTGCGGGGTCGGCGAGCCCTATCCCGACGACGTCGTACGTGCGGCGATGTTGCTGCGGGCGAACGCGCTCGCGAAGGGGTATTCGGGCGCGCGCGTGGAGACCGTCGAGCTCTTGGTCGAGTGCCTGAACCGCGGCCTCCTGCCCGTCGTCCCCGCCCGCGGCTCGGTCGGTGCGAGCGGCGACCTCGCGCCGCTGGCCCATCTCGCGCTGCCGCTGGTGGGAGAGGGGGAGGCGGTCGTCGAGGGGGAGCGGCTCCCGGGAGCAGACGCGCTCGGCCGTGTCGGCCTCGAGCCGATTCGCCTCGCGAGCAAGGAGGGCCTCTCGCTCGTCAACGGCACGCAGTTCATGGCGGCGATGACCGCGCTCGGCCTCGAACGTGCGAAGCGGCTGGCGAGGACGGCCGACCTCGCGTGCGCGCTGTCCCTGGAGGCGCTTCAGGGCTCGCGCACGAGCTTCGCTCCTGCCATCCACCGCTCCCGGCCGCTCAAGGGCCAGCGGGAGGCGGCGGCCAACGTCTGGAGGCTCCTCGAGGGGTCGGCGATCATCGAGTCGCATCGCTGGTGCGACAAGGTCCAGGACGCCTACTCGCTTCGCTGCGCGCCGCAAGTCCACGGTGCCTGCCGCGACCTCCTCGACTACGTGGAGGCGACCGTGACCGTCGAGCTGAACGCGGCGACGGACAATCCGCTCGTCCTCCTCGACGAGGGGGAAGTCGTGTCCGCGGGGAACTTCCACGGCCAGCCGCTCGCGTTCGCCCTCGACGCGTTGGCGCTCGCGGTCGCCGAGCTCGCCTCGATCTCGGAGCGTCGCACGGAGCGGCTCGTCAATCCCAGCCTCTCGGACGGGCTGCCGCCGTTCCTCGTCGAGGAGGGCGGCCTGAACTCGGGGTTCATGATCCCGCAGTACGTGGCGGCCGCGCTCGTCTCCGAGAACAAGGTCCTCGCGCATCCGGCGAGCGTCGACTCGATCCCGACGAGCGCGGGGCAGGAGGACCACGTCTCGATGGGGAACGCCGCGGGGCTCAAGGCTCTTCGCGTGCTCGACAACGCGGAGCGGGCCCTCGCGATCGAGCTCCTCGCCGGCACCCAGGCGGTCGAGTTCCTGGCACCGTTGCGTCCCGGCGAGGGTGTCTCGGCTGTACACGACTTCGTCCGTACCCTGTCGGAGCGCGTGGCGGACGACCGGTCGCTCAGCGCCGACATCGAGCGGGTGGCGGAGGCCGTCCGGTCGAGGGCTGTCGTCGACGCCGCCGAGCGTGAGATCGGGGCCGTCGCGTGACCGGTGTCGAGACGTCGGACAGCGTCGTCGACGCGCTCGCCGGCGACCTTGCGCACATTCGGGCGCCGCGTGGAGCGGCATCGAACGCCCGCTCGTGGCAGACCGAGGCGCCGTTGCG
>JBOHBD010000148.1:0-6347 GCA_050698195.1 Gaiellaceae bacterium | reverse complement strand
AGCGAAGGCTCGCCGCCCCGAGGTGGCGAGTCGCTCCGCCGCCCTCTCGGCCAGCTGCCGGCTCCGCTCGGTCGGCGGGCCGAGCTCCGCCAGGCAGCGATGCGTCTGCTCGAGATGGTGGCCGACGATCTCGTCGGACGCGGCGGCGCCCTCGAGCCGATCGGCGAAGCGCTCGTGCAGCTCTGCTCGCAGCCGCTTCGGCACCATCCGGTAGGCGGCTTCCCGGACCAGGGCATGGACGAACCGGAGCCCCGCAGGCTCGTGGCGCCGTTCCGTGACCGGCTCGACCAGCCCCTTACGACCGAGCGTGTCGAGGTGCCGCGGGACGAACGGCCGCGCTTCGACGGGCAGCAGCTCGCGCACGGCCTCGGCCTCGAAGTCGCGTCCGATCACGGCCGCTCGCTGCAGGACGGCGGCCTCGCCCGGCCCGAGCCGGTCGAGCCGCGCTGCGAGGACGGCCTGGATCGTCGGTGGCAGGCTCGGCTCGTCCTCGACGCCGCCGCCCTCCTCGAGCCAGGCGAGCATCTGCTCTGCGAACAGCGGGTTGCCCTCCGCGACCTCCTTCACCCGCGTCCGGACGTGCGGGCTCGCTCCGAGCGCGTCGAGCAGGGCAGCAACTTCGTCCTCGGTGAGCGGCTCGAGGACGATCGACGAAGCGTCTTCGATCCCGCCGCTCCAACGGTCGCGTAGCTCGAGCAGCTCGTCACGGGCAAGGCAGAGCAGCAGCATGGGCGCATCGGTAGCACGCGCGGCAAGGTGCTCGACGAGGTCGAGGAAGGTCGGATCCGCCCAGTGCAGATCCTCGAGCACCACGAGCAGCGGTCGCTCGCGTGCAACCGACTCCAGCAGAAGCCGGGTGGCGAGGAAGATCTCGTTCGTCGTCGCAGAGGCAGTCGAGCGGCCGCGATCGCCGTCGTCGAGCAGCGCGCTCAGGCGCGTACGCAACGGCCCTTCCGGCGCCTGGGGCAGGATCTCGCGCAGCGGCCAGAACGTGATCCCCTCGCCGTAGGAGAGGCAGCGGCCGACGAGCACGGTCGCCCTCTTCGGGATCCCCTCGGCGAGCTCTCGCGCAAGCCGCGTCTTCCCGATCCCAGGCGGGCCGAAGACGGTGGCCAGGCGGACCTGGCGCTCCCGCACCGCGCGCGCGAACGACTCCCGAAGCTGCGCCAGCTCGACGCGGCGTCCGACGAGCGGCGTCTCCGGGCGCCGCGTGAAGGCGGGCACGTCGCGGACGAGCTCGAGCAGCCTCCACGCCGGCTCGCCCCCGCGCTCGAGATCAGACTGCGGCTCGACGCGAACGGCGTTTGAGACGAGCCGCCGCGTCGCCTCGCCGAGCAGGATCTCGCCCGGCGATGCCTGCCGAACGAGATGCGCTGCGCTCGTGACGGCGGCGCCGGCAACGAGCGCCTCGCTCGGACCGGCGGCCCCGGCGACGACCTCGCCCGTCCCGATGCCGACTCGCGCCTGCAGCGGCAGACCGGACTCGCCCCCGAGCGCGGCGACGCTGGCGCGCAGGTCGACGGCGGCCCGGAGCGCGCGCAGGGCATCGTCTTCGTGCAGCGCCGGGACGCCGAAGACGGCGGTCACCGCGTCGCCCGCGACCGACTCGACGGCGCCACCGTACGCGGAAACGGTCTTCGACGCTGCTGTCGTGTACCGGGCGAGAAGCTCGTGGAGCACCTCCGGGTCGAGCGTCTCGGTCAGCCCGGTCGAGCCGGCAAGATCGCAGGCAAGCACGCTCACCGTCTTGCGCTTCACGGGAGTCGCCGCTCGCAGCCGCACGGGGCGCGGCCGGCCGGCCAGATCCAGGGCCGGATCCTGGACGAGAATCCGCCGCTCGAGCTCCCGGAGCTCCGGCCCCGGCTCGAGGCCGAGCTCGCCCTGGAGCATCGCGCGCGTCGCCCTGTACACCTCCAGGGCATCCGCCTGCCTGCCCGAGCGGTAGAGCGCCAGCATCAGCTGGTGGCGCGGCCGCTCCCTCAGCGGGTGCTCGTCGACGAGCGACTCGAGCCGGGCAACGACGTCGGGGTGCCGGCCGAGCGCGAGCTCGGCCTCTACCCGCTCTTCGACCGCCTCCAGCCGCAGCTCCTCGAGCCGGACGATCTCAGTCTGCGCGAAGGGCTCGTATGTGAAGTCGGCCAGCGCCGGGCCGCACCACAGCGACAGCGCCGCCCGGAGCAGCTCGGCGGCCTCCTCCGCGTTACCGTCCGCGAGCGCCGCCCGCCCATCCGCCAGCAGGCGCTCGAAGCGCTCGGCGTCCAGCTCCTCTGGTTCCAGCCGAAGGAGGTAACCGGGTGGCCGCGTGACCAGGCGTTCCGCCGGGAGCGCTCGCCGGAGGCGCGAGACCGCCGCCTGGAGCGCGTTCGGCGAGCGCCCCGACGGCTGGTGCGCCCACAGCTCCTCGAGTAGCCGGTCGCTTGCGACGACCTCGTTGCGGTGAAGCAGGAGCAGCGCGAGCAGACTGCGCTGCCGGCGACCCGGAATCGCCAGCGGCCGCGATCCCTCTGCGACTTCGAGCGGACCGAGGACCCGAACGTTCAAGTGTCCCCTCCTAGCGCGCATGGCCCAGTGGCGGAGCGGTCCCATTCTCGTCGTTATGCGGCCCCGACGGAAGTCGGCGCGGCAACCGTCAGCTGCTCGTCAGCGCAGCGCGGAAGGCTGGCAGTGGATGAGCGATCAGCTGCGCACGACGCCCCTGATCGAGGCCCTCGGCATCTGGGCCGACAGCATCCGTGTACGGGATTTCGAACGCGCAGAGCGACGACTCCGCGGCCTCACCGAGACGGAGCGCGAGGTGGTAGATGCCGTCACCAGAAGCCTGGTGGACGCTCTCGTCCGTGACTTCGCGCAGCGCCTGAACGAGGCCGCTCGAGCGGAGCCAGCGAGATGCGGGCGGACGATCGCGCGCCTCCTTGCGCCCGATGCCGCAGGGTGCGCGGAAGGAAGGGACGATGGCCAGCGTTGAGCGAGACGCCCGCGGGTCAAGCGTCTACCTTCTCTTGCCCGGTTGCCATGTCCACGCGCGCGCGGCGCGCGCATCGTGCGGAAACGGAAGCGGCTGCTTGCACGAGTGTCTGCGCTGGACTTCGGTAGCGGAAGGGGAGGGATTTGAACCCTCGAGGCGACTGACGACGCGCGGCCACGTGACGCGGCAACCGCATCGGATCGAGATCTGGTTCGCGCTCAAGCGGGACAACCCGTATCTGCTCTCGGCGGCCGCGAGCCCTAGTCGGCCGTCGGTTCGAGAATCGCGTCGAGCGCGGGGTCGCGGCCTGCGAAGTACTCCTCGGACGACAGCGGGACGGGCAGGTCGGGCTCGATCGTCAGTCGGGCATCGTCCGGCTCGCTCTTCTCGTGGTAGCGCGTCGAGATGCCAACCACGAGCCCCGAGTGCGGGAGGCGGAAGGGGTCGGCATCGCCGTACTCGTTTGGGCTTGTGCCGGCGGGTTCGCCGACGAAGACCGCACCCGTTGTCCGCTCGAGCTCGGTGGCGAAGTTCCCGGCGGCAGAGAACGTCCTGCGGCCGATCAGAGCGAAGAGTCGGCCCGTTCGGTCGATCGCCTCGTCCCCCAGCGTCTCGAGGAGTGGTCCGTAGGTCGTGTTGTCGCCGCCGTCGTTGTAGCGGAGGTCGATCACCACGTGCTCGACCCCGTGGTGGTTGGCGAGCCTGACGAGGCGGCGCGCGAACTCCGCCAGGCTCTCGCCGGACCGGGTCTCCTCCCTGACCTCGTTGTACCCGACGTAGAGCACGTTCGAGCCTGGAACGAGGGACGCCCAGAAAGCCTCTTCGAGGTTGCGCAGTGCGAACGGTGTCGGCTTTCCCTCCACGGGTGGCAGCACCCCGCGGGGGGAGCGTGCGAAGAGCCAGCTCAGGAAGGCTCGCTCTTCGACCGGCGCGATCTCTCTGACGAGCTCTTCGTTCCGTTCGTCAGCGAGGCGCCACCGAACCGGCGCGGCCGCTGGGACGACGCCCGCTCCCTCGAGCAGCGTCGCGGAGACGAGGAACAGCGGGACGCGCGCGCGAAAGGTCATTTCGTTGTCGAGGGCGATCGCAGGGCTGACCGCTTCGATGGCCTGGTCTATCGTGCTGGCTCCGATCCCGACGACGCGCCAGCCGATCAGCTCGTCGTAGGGCTCCATGGCATCCGCGACCACCAAGCCGTCGCTGAACCAGTAGAGGCGCAAGGGGAACACCTCGCTCGGTGTTGGCAGCGCGCCGAAGAGGACGTGCACGTGGCTGTGCCCGTCCCGTCCCTTCGCGCTGATCGAAGCGACGAGGCTCGCGAACTCGAACACCAGCTCCGCGTCGGTGAGACTCGGGATTCGATGCGCGAGCAGGTCGACGCGACGCTCGAACTCCTCCTCCGGGAGTGAGAAGAAGACATCGGGATGCCGTGCTCGCATTTCCCTCTCGAGAAAGCGGAGATCGGCTTGCCAGCGCCCGGCGCGCGTCTGCGGCTCCTCCCCGTCTCGCGAGAGAGCGAACACGAGCCCGCCCGCGAGAGCTGTGGCGACAAGCAGAGTCGCTACCGCCGCGAAGCGCGCCCGACTCGAGAGGCGGGGCATCCTCCGCACGTCAGTGGCTCATCGTACTACGGCGCCGACTGCGCACCCGCGGCGCACGCCTTCTCGTCGTGGCGGATGTCTTCTGACGCGCACGCCGGCTGGCCATGGTCTTCCAGCGGGCCCGGCTGCAGGTGGAGCGCCGGTCAGGCTGCTCGGACGGGGCTGACTTCCATGCCTCAACAGGAAACGAGCGGCGCCCTCTGAGCCTTCGTGCCGTGCGCCACTGGTGCGCCAGTCTCCCCTGCAGGCACTGGACGGTCGCGGATCCCAGTGGACTTCGGTGGACTGGACGGAGCGGTTACCGAGACCGTTCGTTTCCGCCCGTGTAGACGGCGGATCCGCCGAAACCCGTTAGTAGAAGGCCACGTCCCGTGGCCCAGCGGGACGCCCGACGCGACGGCCGTGGGAGCGCGGCAACAGGAGAGCGGTCGCCCGCAGGCACCCGAAATGGTCGACGGACTAGCGTGTCGACCGCGAGCCATCGGCCTTCACGCATCGCTTGTCCTCACCGCCGAATCTCGAGGCCTCGAGGCAGGCGCAGGGGCCTCCTCGAACTGGTCCGAAGTCTGCTCTCGGCGTGCGTCTGAGACGCAAAGCGGCCGTCACTCTGGCCGCGTGTTCCAGGTGTGCCGGGCGAGAAGCCACTGGCCGGACGGCTCTCGATGCAGGAGCCATGCTTTCGTGGCCCGGAAGGTCGACGTGGCGCCGTCGGCGTGAGCGATCGCTTCCCCGTCCACCTCCGCGAGCGCATAGATCCAGTCCTCGCCCACCTCGATGATGTCGACAGGCGTAGACCGGATGCTCATTCGTCCCCAGTCGTAGCTCGCTTGCTCGCCCTTCGCGATTTCCTCGGGCCCATGTTCCAACTCGGATCCGGGCGGGATTCGGATCGCGTCTGGGGTGAAGAGCTTGCCGTACGCGGCGGAATCGCCGGCATTGACTGCGCTCGCGTACGCGTCGCACATCGATTTGACGACGTCCTGTGCACTCGCCACCGCTTCCACTCCTCTCGTCTGGTCGGCGTTCCGAGACGAGATTAGGGACTCAAAGCGGCGAAGTCATGAGGCGAACCCCTCATCTATTTGCCAATCAGAGCGAGTCGAGGAGACCGTGCTGCATCGCAAAGAGGCTGGCTTCTGCGCGCGTCGAAGAGCCGATCTTCGCGTAGATGTGCTCGACGTGGTTCCCAACGGTCTTCTCGGCGAGGTGCAAGCGTCGAGCGACCTCGCGGTTCGAGTGGCCTCGAGCAATGAGAGCGAGCACCTCCACTTCCCGCGGAGTCAGACCGCGCGGCCAGTCCCGACGCCGGCGGACACGATGCCCGGCAGCGGGAAGAACGGCGTTGACCGCGTCCCCGTCGAGCCGTCCCCGCTTGACCTCGGAGCGCAGCTCGCGCGCCGCCTCCTCCGCACCGTGGGCCGGTCGGTGTGGACGGGGTTCGACGAGCGCCCGGTACACATCTGCCGCAGCCAAGGTCCGGGCCGTAGGTGAGAGCCCGTTCCCGGCCAAACCGCGTGGATAGCCAGAACCGTCGAGCCGTTCGTGGTGCTGAGCGGCGAGCGCTCCGATGCTCGCGAGCGTCGGGAGCTGTTGGAACATGCGCTCGACGTAATACGGATGCAACCGAACCCGCTCGATCTCTGCCGAGGACAGCGGGCCGGGCTTGTCCCAGATCGAGTTCGAGACGCCCATCCGGCCCGCGTCCTGCACAAGTGCTGCGCGTCGCAGGAGTGCCATCTCGTGTCCTGCCAGGCGAAGCGTGCGCGCAGCGTCCGCAGCCA
>JBOHBD010000147.1:0-3687 GCA_050698195.1 Gaiellaceae bacterium | reverse complement strand
CGGGTACATCACCGAGGGGCGAACGCGCCTCGAGAACGCCCTGGCGGCGGACGTGGAGCCTACTCCGGCGCGCTGCTCCGCCCTCATCGCGGCATCCGCGGCAGCCGTCGTAGCCGGCGACGTTCCGGCCGCCCGCCGGCACCTGGGGCAGGCGCTGGCTATGGCCGACTCGCTCGGAGACCCACGTTTGAGCGCGCTCGCGAGGTTGCAGGAGGCGTGGCTCCTCACGGAGGACGAGCGATGGTCGGACGCGCTCGCGATCCTCGATCATGTCATCCCGGTCCTGCGTGAGCTCGGCGCCTGGGATGTCGCGATCCCCGCCAACCGGACGCGCGCGTGGATGTACGAGGAGCTCGGGGACATGGACCGCTTCTGGCTGCTGACCGAGGAGAATCTGGAGCACTCGCGCGCGCACGGTCACCGGCGGATCGAGGCACGGTCGCTCGGAGCGCTGGCCGAGAGGGCCGCAAACGAAGGTCGGTTCGATGCTGCGCGCGACCTCCTCGTGCAGTCGTTGGGCATCGACCGGGAGCTCGGGAATCTCCCCTTCGTGAGCCTCGACCTCGTCCGGTTCGCGGTCATCCACACGCGAGACGGGAGGCCGGAGCTCGCCGCTCGGCTCATCGCCCGCGCCGTGGCGGTGTTTCACGAAATCGGGATCTCCCTCGAGACGTGGATGACGCGCGAGGTGGAGGACGCGACCGCGGCCGTACGGGCCCAGCTCGACGACGACTCCTTCGACGCGGCCTGGGAGCAGGGGACGAGGATAAGCCTCGACGATGCGGTGGCGCGCGCCCTCGACGAGGCCGACTGAGAGGCTCGATCTCCTCACGTGTGCAACGCAATGATCGGCGCGAGCGTGGTCAGAGGGCTTGGCGCTTACCCGGAGGGCCTCGTCGAACTTGTACGGGTGAGAGCCGCCCGTACGGTCGACGGCCACCACTGGCGACCGCCGTGGGCGGTCGGCGTGTGGCTCGCGTTGAGATCGCGGGCGATCTGGCGCAGGCTCTTGCCGTCCGCGTGTTCTGACCTGATGCGGAGAACGAGCTCGTCCGAAACGACGCGCGGTCGTCCCACGGGTGCGGTCTGAGCGCGCCCACGAGCGGGCTGGCGCCACTCCCTTGCGATCCGCTCGAGCTCGTCGACCGGGACGAGCCGCGGACCCCAGGGCACCTCGATCGTCTCGAGGAGCGGGAGCACGCGCCGGTCGAAGGTGGTTCGACTCACCCCAAGCGCCGCGGCCGCCTGCGTCCGCGTGTAGGCGAGCGGCCTGACCTCGGTCGCGTAACGAACGCCCGTTGCGGGCGAGCTCGATCGTGGGGAGATGGACGATGCGTGCCGCTTCGCCTTCTCGGCCTTCCTCTGCTGCCCACGGGCCATGCGTACAAGCGTACACAAATTGTGCGCGCCTCGTGCGAAAGATGACCTCCTATGTCAACGTGATCACGCTCGGCGTGCATCTGCGTCTGCCGTAGGCGCCGCCGAGAGGCGTCCTGCGAGCTAGGCCGTGGTTGTCGAGGGTGCCTCCGGGAGGCCTCGAGCGCCCGATGCCGGGAATTACGCGGCGCTGGTGAGTTCCTAGGCGAATCACGCCGGGGCGGTTTCGAACAGATGCTCGCCGGGAACTAGCAAGCTGGGGAACTGGGAGAGATGGCTGCGGTGCCCGAGCACGTAGCACTGGAGCGACAGCGGTCGCTCGAGTGCGACGCGCAGTTCGAACGTCTCTATCGCGGCTACAGGGCGGATGTCTACGAGTTCTCCCTTCGGCTCGTGGGCAGGCGCGAGGACGCGGAAGACGTAACGCAGCTCGCGTTCCTGAACGCATACCGCGCGCTCACGCGCGGAAACGCGCCGAGGACGCCGCGCGCGTGGCTGCTCACGATTGCCCGCAACGTCTGTATGAGGCGTTTCCGCCAGCAGCAGTGCCGCCCTCGTGAGGTGCAGCTCGACCCCGAGGTCTTCGAGTCGAAGGCCCACGGCAACGGGGCGACCGCGGACGACGTCCGTACAGCGCTCCAGTCACTCGGTTCCCAGGAGCGCTCGGCGCTTCTCCTGCGCGAGTTCCAGGAGCTGAGCTACGCGGAGATCGCCGCGAGGCTGGGACTCTCCGTCTCCGCCGTCGAAAGCCTGCTCTTCCGAGCTCGGCGCGCGCTGCGCGAGGAGCTCGAGAAGGCGGGCGTCACGCCCTCCGTGCCGGCACGCAGGCGCAGGACGCTCGGCGGGCTCCTGGCCTGGCCGCCGAGTCTGGAGAAGGTCTTCACCTGGCTCGCGTCTCTCGGTCGCGGCGGGCTCGGCTCGAAGGCAGCCGGCATTACCGCGGCGGCGGTCATCGGCACCGGGGCCGTTGTCGTAACGGGAGTCGTTCCGATCGGCAAGTCGCCTGCCCGGGAGCTGCCGTCGGAGGCGCCTCCCAGCACGTTGGTTCCGAGCCCTGAGCCCACGATGGCGCCGGACTCGGCGGGCGGGCCGGGCACCAGGGCGTCGCGGGCAATCGCCGATTCGCAAGCCCTGCACGTCACGCCGGGAACCGAGACTGCGGGCTTGTCCGCCGGCGTCGCGGCCTCCGCGGAGACCGGCTCCTCGCCGCGCTCGACGGCCGGGTCGTCCACAGCCTCGCAAGAAGCTCCGCCGAGTCCCGCCACGCCCTCACTATCGCTCGAGCTTCCCCCGCCGGAGCTCGAGCCGCCCAGCCCCCCACCCGCGCCGTCCGTTCCCGAGCCGCCGGAGCTGCCTCCACCGCCGGAGCTCGAGCCACCGAGCCTCCCGTCCGCCCCGTCTATTCCCGAGCCGCCCCTGCCCGAGCCGCCGGAGCTGCCTCCACCGCCGGAGCTGGAGCCACCGAGCCTCCCGTCCGCCCCCTCCGTTCCTCCGCTCCCTCCGCCGCCCCCGCTCCCGCTCCCCTGACGCGACCTCGAGTCGGCTGCACGTTCTGGGGCTGTGCATGCCTCTAAGGGGGTGAAGTGCGTCATCTCCGCGAGCTCGGGAAGGGGAGGCAAATGCGTAGGAACCTCACACGACTCATCCTGGCCATGACGCTGCTGGCGCTTCTCACGAGCGCTTCCGTCCTGGCCGGAACGTCCGTCGGCAGTTTCGAGGTCGATGGGAACCGCGCCGACGACTCGGGCCCCGGCGACCTGACCCTCGACTGGGATTCGCCTCCGCACGGCGTCACGACGTTCACGGACGCGAGCGGACAGACCGACGATTCCTTTGGACAGGGATCGAAGGAGCAGGAGCCAGGCGGCTGGAGCTGCGTTGACGGTGGCGTCCCGGGAAAGGACAACGTCGTCAGCGGCGACATCGCCTTCCGCGTCATCCAAGGGAAGCAGTACCTCTACATGAACTTCCGGAGGGCTGCCGCGAACGGCGATGCTCACATGGACTACGAGTTCAACCAGTCGACCGAGCCGAACCCGGCGTGTCCAGCGCTTCCGCGCCGGACGGCCGGCGACGTCGTCATCACGTTCGACACCGAGAACGGCGGCAAGAACATCGTCGTGCGCGCCTTCCGGTGGCAGGGCGACGCGGCGAGCGGCACGTTCGTCGAGCTTGGCCTCGGCGCCCAGGGCGTGCTCTGGGACGGCGCAGTCAACATCCCGAATACGATCCCCGGCCTCGAGCCGGGCGCCTTCGGGGAGGCCGCCCTGAACGTCACCGACTCGCCCATCGGCGCGATCGGCTGTCAGC
>JBOHBD010000146.1:0-4501 GCA_050698195.1 Gaiellaceae bacterium | reverse complement strand
TGCTCGCGTTCTCGCGCCTCATGCTCGACAACGTCCCGAACGTCAAGGCGTACTGGATCATGATGGGAATGCCGCTCGCGGCAGTCGCGCTGCACTTCGGGGCGAACGACGTGCAGGGAACGGTCGTCCGCGAGGAGATCTTCCATGCCGCGGGCGCCCGGACGGAGACCGAGCAGAAGGTGGAGGAGCTCGTCCGCTTCGTCCGCGAAGCCGGCCGCGTCCCGGTGCAGCGCGACACGCTCTATCGGGAGATCAGGCGATGGTGAGCAGGACCGAGACGATCCCGGCTCTGCCGGTCCGGAACGTCTCGAAGGACGGCGTGGACGACACCGATTTCGGGACGCGAGAGCTCGCGACGCGCGACCAGGACTGGAGCGCCGTCACCTTCTTCCAGCGGCGGTCCGCGTGAGCCGGACGGCCAGACAGCAACCGCAGGCGTCGGTGAGGGTGCGGAAGCCCTCGCTGCTCGTGTGGGTCGTGTACGCCCTCGGCATTCTCGGCGCCGCGGTGATGGTCCTGTCGGCCCTCTTCAGCGCGGGTGGATACTTCGGCTCCGACAACATCGCGCTGAAGGTCTCGCCGCTCGCGGTCGTCTTCTGGGGTGGGTTGATCGTCGTAGCCGGGGCCACCTGGCTTTGGCGCAGGCGCAGGGTGCGCCGATGATTCGCCTCGGCCGCATCTCATACGTGAACATGGCGCCCGTCTTCTACGGGCTCGAGGCCGACATCGAAGCGGTCGAGGGCGTCCCGACCGAGCTCAACCAGATGCTCCTCGACGACGAGCTCGACATCGCCCCCATCCCGTCGATCGAGTACGCGCGTAACGCGCATCGGCTGCGGATCCTCCCGCGGCTCTGCGTGTCCTCGGAGGGTGCGGTGGACTCGATCCAGCTCGTGACTCGAATCCCCCTCGGCCAGGTGCGGTCGGTCGCGGTCACTCCGGAGAGCGCGACCTCCGTCGTCCTCGTCCGCATCCTCCTTCCGAAAGCCGAGATCGTGCCGCTCGAGATGCAGGCCGACGCGACGCTCCTGATCGGCGACGCCGCCCTCCGCAGCGCGTTCGAGGATCCGACTCCTCACTTCGACCTCGGCCGGCTCTGGCTCGAGCGCACGGGCCTGCCGATGGTGTTCGCAGTCTGGGCGGCGCCCGAGCCGGTCGCGGAAGGGCTGCTCGAGCTCGAGCACTCACTCGTCGCGTCGGTGCGGCTCGCTCGGTCGGAGCCCGAGCGGCTGGCGAGGCAGGCGAGCGAGACGTACGGGTATCCGCCCGGCTTCCTCGCGCGCTACTTCGAGAAGCTCCGCTACAGCTTCGGGCCGCGGGAGCGGGCGGGTCTCAACACCTTCCTCGAGATGGCCCGGGACGCGGGCGAGCTCCCACACGTCCCCGAGATCCGCTTCGTCCGCGAGGAGGTCCCCGCATGAAGGCCTCCACGCAGGCGCGAACGATGCCAAGTTACAAGTTGTCACAAGGTGGCTCGCACACCGTCGTGGAGGCGCTCGAGAAGGCGCTCGACGGAGAGAGGATTGCGGACGGGGACGCGGTTGCTCTCCTTCGTTCACGCGACCTGGTCGCGATCGGGCGAGTCGCGAACGAGCTCCGGAACCGCCTGAACCACCCGTCGCGGGTGACGTTCATCGTCGACCGGAACTTGAACTACACGAACGTCTGCGTCACGGACTGCGACTTCTGCGCCTTCTACCGCCGCCCCGGCGACCAGCGCGAGGCCTACCTCCTCCCGAAGCCCGTCATCTACAAGAAGGTCGAGGAGACCCTGGCGATCGGAGGCACCGGCCTGCTCATGCAGGGAGGCCACCACCCCGATCTCGGCATCGACTACTACGAGGACCTCTTCCGCTCGATCAAGGCGCGTTACCGGATCCACCTCCACGCCCTCTCGCCGCCCGAGGTGCAGCACATCGCCCGGCGGTCGAAGCTCACGATCCCGGAGACCCTCGCCCGCCTCCGCGACGCGGGCCTCGACTCGCTCCCAGGAGGCGGCGCCGAGATCCTGGTCGACCGCGTTCGGGCGATCATCGCGCCGAAGAAGACCAAGAGCGCCGAATGGCTCGACGTCATGCGGCAGGCGCATCGGCTCGGCATGTCGACGACCGCGACGATGATGTACGGCCACGTGGAGACGGTCGAGGAGCGCGTCGAGCACATGCACCGCGTTCGCGACCTCCAGGACGAGACCCGCGGCTTCCGTGCCTTCATCTCCTGGACGTTCCAGCGTGACGGCAACCGCCTCGACGACGCCGTCCCCGAGGAGACGCGGCCGACGTCCTTCGACTACCTGCTCACGCAGGCAGTCTCACGCATCTACCTCGACAACGTGCCGCACATCCAGTCGTCGTGGGTGACCCAGGGGATGAAGATCGGACAAGTGGCGCTCGGCTTCGGCGCGGACGACATGGGCTCCGTGATGATCGAGGAGAACGTCGTCTCGGCAGCCGGCACGACCTACCGCACGACGACCGACGAGCTCGTCCACCTGATTCGCTCGGCCGGGAAGATCCCGGTGCAGCGTGACACGCTGTACCGCGAGGTCAAGGTCTTCGCCTAGCGCGCCGGTCGGCCCCGACGAGGAGGGCCACCGCGGACACGCACGACGCGACGGCGATCCACCCCCACGGCGGAGAGGAAGCCTCCGGCTCACCCTGGATCTGCCGGACCCAGGTTCTCGACGGCGGCTGCGGGGGATCCGCCGGGCGCTCCACCCGCGTTCCGCACGAGCTCGGCGAGGCGATCGTCACCGATGTCGGCGCTCCACGCACCGAGCCGAGTCCCGACGAGCACCACGAGCGTGCCGTCCAGGCCTGCCTCGTACGCGATCTCCGACGCAACGGCTCCGGGGCCTCCGAGTATCTCGTCCTCGGCAGTGACGTGAAGGTCGCGTTCCTGCCCGCATAGGTGCCCACGATCTGCGGAAAGCCACCGGCCTCGGACGTCACTGACGACAGAGCCCGGATCGTAGGAGATGGCGACCTGCCCGAAGGCCTCGACCGCCCGGCCGATCGCCGTGGCGGGAGAGTGGGCGCGAGCCTCGCCCGCGCCCACCAGGAGGACGACCGAAACCGCAAGCACCCGTCGCATCGGCGCGCAGGCTACCCCCGCCGCCGTGCTCCGCCTCACCGTCTCCGGACGCGCCTTCGTCTCCGGCGAGCCACCCGGCTACGCCGGTGCCGTGGTCGCCGTCAGCACGAACTCGCTCAGCAACCGCCAGTACAGGTCGGGGTCGTCCTTCCACGGAAAGTGGCCGGCTCCCGGGATCACCTCGAGCCGCGCGAGATCGAAGCGTGCGTTCGTCGACTGCAGAACGAGCGCCCCGGCGTGGCCGGGGGTGACGCGCCCCGTACAACATGGCGACGAAGCCTCCCATCGAGTGGCCGAAGACGACCGGCTCGACGATGCCGAGGGTGTCGCAGAACGTGCGGACGTCGTCGGCGCACACCTCGAGCTCCAATCCTCGGTGTCGCCCCAGTCGGAGCGTCCGTGTCCGCGCAAGTCCACGTACACGACCTGCGCGACCTTCGAGAGCGGTGCGAAGTCGGGCTTGAAGTACGAGTGGTCGTAGCTGCCGGGCCCGCCGTGCACGAGGACGACGGTCGGCCGCGCGCGCATGTCGGGGCCCTCGGTGACGAGCGACGGCCTGTCGACGTCGAACCAGAGCCGTGTTCCGTTCACGTGGACGTGCATGAGTTCGCTCCCGAGCCGAGTCGGCCCCAGCGTATCCCGGCAGGCCGATCGCGAGGTCGCGACCTTTGCCTGGCGAGCCAGGTGCCGCCGTCCGCGACGAACGGCTCGGCCAGCCCCCGGATCGCAGCCGCGGTGTTCGAATCCTGTAAGAGCCTGCAAAACACGGCTTTGAGTTCGGGTACCCTCGACCGCGCCGTGCTCCGCCTCGTGGTCCCCGGACTCGCCGCCGCCGCAGCCGCGCTTGCGCTCGCGACCCCCGCGCAGGCGCAGCCGACGCAACTCTTCCCGAACGTCACCTACGAGACCGGCGTGCAGTTCACGCCTCACGGCCCGGTCGCCCTCCACATCGTGCGGGGTCCGCGCCCCGTCGGTCTCTACCGGCTACGACCGGTCCTCTCGAACGAGTCCGTGATGAACCGCGAGACCGTGTCGTCCATGCAGAAGAGGCTGTCGGCAGAGGCAACCTCGGTAGGCGTCAACGGCGACTTCTTTGCCCCGGCGGACGGCCGGCCGAGCGGGATCATGCTTCGCGACGGCGTCCTCGTGACCCCTCCGAACGCTGCTCGCTCGAGCGTCGGCGTGATGCTCGACGGCACGCTGGACGTTCGACGGGTCAAGTTCCTCGGGACCTGGCGCGGGCTCGGGCAGCGGCGCTCGCTGAACTTCTTCAACAAGATGCCCGGCAGGAACGGGATCTCGCTCTTCTCCTCCGACTGGGGCGCGACGACACCCCGCATTGCCGGGTCGTACGCGGTCGTGCTCTCGGAGTTCCCCGCCGCGACGCCGAACACGGACATCCCAGCGG
>JBOHBD010000145.1:0-3388 GCA_050698195.1 Gaiellaceae bacterium | reverse complement strand
CGATCGGCTGTCAGCTCTTCGCGGGCGCTTACATGAAGACCCGCGCCTCGACGTCGATCACGTCCGAGCTCAAGGATCGCACCGCGGCTCAGCGTGTGAACTTCGCCGTCGACCGCCCCGACCTCGCGAACGCGCGCGGCGGAGCGTTCGGAGTCAGCGTCAAGGACACGCTGCTCGGGCTCGATCAGACGCTCGCATCCGCGTCGAGCAGCCGGTCGGGCGTCGGCTCGAGCGGCGATGACGAGCAGCTGCTGGACGTCGACGTGCCGTCCTCAGGCGAGATCCTGCGGGCGGACGTGGTCCGCTCCTCGGCGAGGAGCACGATCACGTCGGCGCCGGCCGAGGCGGTGCATACCAGCACTGCCGAGACGGCGAACGTCAACCTGCTCAACGGGCTCGTGACCGCGAACGCCGTTCGCGGCGTGGCAGTCGCGAGGGCGAGCGGCAGCGCGTCGTCGTTTGGCTCGCTCGGCTCCGCCTTCAAGGACCTGGCGGTGCAGGGCGTAGCGATCAACGACGTAACGCCCAACACCCGGATCGACCTTCCCGAGGCGCTCTACGGCCCGGGCAGCTACGTCCTGCTCTATGAGCGGACCGGGTCGACCTCCCGGCCGAGCCCGGGGCAGACGTCCGAAGGGACGTATGCGGCCGACTTCGTGGTGAACATGATCCACGTCGTCATCACCGACAGGCAGCCGCCCATTCCGGGTAACCAGGCCCTGGAGGTGATCGTCTCGCACGCGGACGCGCACGCGGACTTCCCGCAGACGCCCGTCTGCCCAGGCGCTCCAAACCAGGCAGTGAGCGGGCACGCGTTCACGGCGAGCGAGACGACCGACGCGACCCAGCTGCCGGTTACGGTGGGCTTCGTCTCGATCCCGGCCACGGGCGGCGAGGACCACCAGGACCTCGACGAGGCCGCGCTCTCAGGCCTCACCGCCGAAGCGTCGGTGGCGGATAGCCGCGGGACGCTCGGACCGACCGCGAGCACGGCGACGAGCTACGCCCAGGTCGCAGGCGCCTGCCTGCTGCCGGCGACGGGCGGCTGCACCGTCCGCGCCGACGTCGTGAGGGCGGAGTCGTCGAGCAGTGCGAATGCCGCCGGAGCATCCTCGAACGACGGCGACACCAAGCTGCTCGGGCTGACGGTCAACGGGAGCTCCGTGCCGATCGAGCCGGGGCCGAACCAGAGGATCGAGCTCCCTGGGATCGGCTTCGTGATCCTGAACGAGCAGTTCTGCGACAACGGTGCAGCGCTCGCGAGCGGATGCCCCGACGGCACGGGCCACGCGGGTCTGACGGTGCGCGCGATCCGACTCGTCGTCACCGCGCCCGACAGTCCGCTCGACGTGACGGCGGGCGAGATCATCGTGGCCGAGGCTCACTCGGACGCGAGTCACAGGTAGGAGCTTTCTCGCTCTCCACCGGGGGCCGGCTGAGCCGGCCCCCGGGCATTCGGTGAGACGCCGGAGGCCCTCGATGAGACGCAGACGGCGAACGACCCGACGAACTCCTTCCACTTGAACGTCAATAGGGAGTCGCGAAGCGCCGAAAGTGACCGGTCAGAAGGGACGTTCGAATCGCGTACGGGCGTTTCGGTGCGCGATCCCGAGGCGGGGAGCGGGACGCTCCGCCTCGGCGATCGTCGTGACGAGTGCACGAACGCGAGGCGCTACGTACGGGCGCCCGCGGACGAAGACCCGCATCTGCGGTCGCTCGTGCTCGATGCACCGGCCGCCCATGACGAGGGTCGAGCAACCCGGCTCGCTGCACGTCGTCAACATGAGACGAACCTACCCTAATACGTGGGGAGCGAAACGTTCGCCGGGACTGTCGGCGAGCTAGCGCAGCGTCAGCCAGCGGTTGCCCAGGCCGCTCTCGGTGGCCGTCGTGCGCTCGCCCACGCGGCTCGTGCGTCCGGCCTTGACGCTGCGACGGGCCTTGCGGGCTTTGCCGTTGGCGGGCAGCACCGTCAGCTCGACGCTCGAGATCGACTTGACGCGAAGCGAGTCGACGACCTCGATCGCGATGCGCCAGGTGCCCCGCCGGCGCGGCGTACCGAAGAACACGCCGGCGAAACGGTCGAAGTGCACTCCTCCCGGGATCGGTCCACGCTTGATGCGCCACGTCACCGGGGCGACGCCGCCGCTGGCGCGGAGCTTCGCGCGGTAGAACCGGCCCGCTTTGCCGGTGCGGAGAAGGGTCGTCGCGACCGCGATCCTCTCGGCGACGACGAGCCTCGCCGGGTAGGACGCCCTGCGACCCTCGGAGTCGGCGACCAAGACCGAGAAGCGGTAGGTGCCGGCCTCGGTCGGCTCACCGCTGATCGTGCCGTCGGGGCCGAGGACGAGATCGGGAGGAAGCTCACCGACGAGCGACCACGCGTACGTTCCGAACCCACCCGCCGCCGCGAATGCCGCCGTGAAGTCCACCCCGACCTCCGTCCGACTCATGCGAACGCCACGGTCGAACGGTGCGGAGGCGATGATCGCGAGCCGGTCGCGAACGTCGATCGCGAGCGCCTTCGTGTCGTTGCGCCCATCGGCCAGCGTGGCTTGGACCGTGAACCCGTACGAGCCCGCCAGCGACGGAGATCCGGAGATGAGGCCGTCGCTCGCTCCGAGCGTCAGGCCGGGCGGCAGCGTGCCCGCGATGATCGACCACGTCTTCGCGTCGGGCAGGTTCGCCGTCATCGGAAGTGAATAGGCCGATCCGACCGTTCCCTTCGGGACACCTGATTGCTCCGGACCGATGGTCAGCTTCGGCAGGGGCGGCGGCGCCGGCGTACCCGGGTTGATCGGCACGGTGAACCGTTCTTGCGTGGTATCGGCCGTGCCGTTGCAGGTCTCGGTGTCGGGAAGTCGCATCTCTACCCAGAACGAGTACGTGCCCGCCTGGGTGGGCGTACCGGAGAGCGTGCCGTCCAATGCCAGCGTCAGGCCCGGAGGGGGCGAACCGTTGTCGACGTGCCACGTGTCGTCGCCGGGGCTGCACGGAGGCTCCTCGACGGCGCGGAACTTGATCGAGTACGGCACTCCGACCGTCCCAGCCGGACATGTGAGCTCCCCGGCGGTGTCTGGGCACGGCTCCCAGTCGCGAATGCCCCCGGCCGGTGCGTCGGAGACGACGGCGACCGACGCCGCGAGGACGACGACGAGCATCAAAAGGAACCGCTTCGACACGCGGTGGGCCACGCTAGCAGACATGTCCGACGGTTCCAGCCGTGCTCACGAACTCCTTTCAAACCCGCGTTCGCACGGCTAGCGCAGCGCCAGAACGACGAGCTCGGCCACGCAGACCGGCTTCTCGACACGCTCGCACTCGACCTGCGCCTCGATCGCCGCGCGCTCACCGGCGGGCACGTCCTCGACCGAGAGGACGCGGAAAC